>NZ_JBSFLV010000004.1:0-179660 GCF_053599215.1 Streptomyces sp. NPDC001002
CGAGCGCGGGCGCGTCGTTCGTGCCGTCGCCGGTCATCGCGACCAGCTTGCCGCCGGCCTGCTCCCGCTTGATGAGCGCCATCTTGTCCTCGGGAGTGGCCTCCGCGAGGAAGTCGTCGACGCCCGCCTCCTCGGCGATCGCCTTGGCGGTCAGCGGGTTGTCGCCCGTGATCATGACGGTCTTGATGCCCATGCGGCGCAGTTCGTCGAACCGCTCGCGCATGCCGTCCTTGACGACGTCCTTGAGGTGGATGACGCCCAACACCCGGGCGCCGTCGGTGTCTTCGACCGCCACGAGCAGCGGCGTGCCGCCCGCCCCGGCGATCCGCTCCGTCAACTCCTGTGCCTCGGCGGTGACATCGCCGCCCCGCTCGCGCACCCAGGTGATGACCGAACCGGCCGCGCCCTTGCGGATCTTGCGCCCGTCGACGTCGACGCCGGACATCCGGGTCTGCGCGGTGAACGCGACCCACTCGGCGTGCGCCAACTCGCCCTGGTGGCGCTCGCGCAGCCCGTACTTCTCCTTCGCCAGGACGACGATGGAGCGGCCCTCGGGCGTCTCGTCGGCCAGCGACGACAGCTGGGCGGCGTCGGCGAGTTCGGCCTCCGTGGTGCCGCGCACCGGCACGAACTCCGAGGCCTGCCGGTTGCCGAGCGTGATGGTGCCGGTCTTGTCGAGCAGCAGCGTGGAGACGTCACCGGCGGCCTCGACCGCACGGCCTGACATGGCAAGCACGTTGCGCTGCACCAGCCGGTCCATGCCCGCGATGCCGATCGCGGAGAGCAGGGCGCCGATGGTGGTCGGGATCAGGCAGACCAGCAGGGCGACCAGCACGATCATCGTCAGGTGGGTGCCCGCGTAGTCCGCGAACGGCGGCAGGGTCGCCACCGCGAGCAGGAAGACGATCGTCAGCGAGGCCAGCAGGATGTTCAGCGCGATCTCGTTCGGCGTCTTCTGCCGGGCCGCGCCCTCGACGAGGGCGATCATGCGGTCGATGAAGGTCTCGCCGGGCTTCGTCGTGATCTTGATGACGATCCGGTCGGAGAGGACCTTCGTACCGCCGGTGACGGCCGAGCGGTCGCCGCCGGACTCACGGATGACGGGCGCGGACTCGCCGGTGATGGCCGACTCGTCGACCGAGGCGACCCCTTCGACGACGTCACCGTCGCCGGGGATCACGTCACCGGCCTCGCAGACGACCAGGTCGCCGATCCTCAGCTCGGTGCCGGGCACCTGCTCCTCACGGCCGTCCACCAGCCGCCGCGCGACAGTGTCGGTCTTGGCCTTGCGCAGGGTGTCGGCCTGCGCCTTGCCGCGGCCCTCGGCAACCGCCTCCGCCAGGTTGGCGAAGATCACGGTCAGCCACAGCCAGGCGCTGATCGTCCAGCCGAACCAGTCGCCCGGGTCCTTGAAGGAGAAGACCGTGGTCAGCAGGGACCCGATCCACACCACGAACATGACGGGCGACTTGATCATCACCCGCGGGTCGAGCTTGCGGACCGCGTCCGGCAGCGACCGCAGCAGTTGCTTGGGGTCGAACAGACCCGCGCCGACACGGCTCTCGGCGGACTTGTGCCCGGTGGGTACGTCGCTGTGCGGCGCCCGGGTCGGAGTGGCTGTGGACATCGAGTCCTCTGACTTCTCTATACGGGTGCTCATGACGCCAGCCCCTCGGCCAGCGGTCCCAGCGCCAGGGCCGGGAAGTACGTCAGACCGACGATGATCAGGATCGCGCCCACCAGCAGGCCGGTGAACAGCGGCTTCTCGGTGCGCAGGGTGCCCGCGGTGGCCGGCACCGGCTTCTGCTCGCCGAGCGAGCCGGCCAGCGCGAGGACGAACACCATCGGCAGGAACCGGCCGAGCAGCATCGCGAGCCCGAGCATCGTGTTGTACCAGTCGGTGTTCGCGTTCAGACCGGCGAAGGCCGAGCCGTTGTTGTTGGCCGCCGAGGTGAAGGCGTACAGGACCTCCGAGAAGCCGTGCGCGCCCGAGTTGAGCATCGAGTCCGGCGGGGTGGGCAGGGCCATCGAGATCGCGGTGAAGACCAGCACCAGGGCCGGGGTGATCAGGATGTAGACGGCGGCCAGCTTGATCTCGCGGGAGCCGATCTTCTTGCCCAGGTACTCCGGGGTGCGGCCGACCATCAGACCGGCGATGAACACCGCGATGATCGCCATGATGAGGATGCCGTAGAGGCCGGAGCCGGTACCGCCGGGCGCGATCTCGCCCAGCTGCATGCCCAGGATGGTGATGCCGCCGCCGAAGCCGGTGAAGGACGAGTGGAAGGAGTCCACCGCGCCCGTCGACGTCAGCGTCGTGGACACCGCGAAGATCGACGAGGCGCCGACCCCGAAGCGGGTCTCCTTGCCCTCCAGCGAACCGCCGGCGATCTGCAGCGCGCCCTCGTGGTGGGCGAACTCGGTCCACATCATCAGGGCGACGAAGCCGACCCAGATGGTGGCCATCGTGGCGAGGATCGCGTAGCCCTGCTTCACGGAGCCGACCATGACGCCGAACGTGCGGGTCAGCGCGAACGGGATGACCAGCAGCAGGAAGATCTCGAACAGGTTGGTGAAGGGCGTCGGGTTCTCGAAGGGGTGGGCGGAGTTGGCGTTGAAGTAGCCGCCGCCGTTGGTGCCCAGCTCCTTGATGGCCTCCTGCGAGGCGACCGCGCCGCCGTTCCACTGCTGCTGCCCACCCATGAACTGACCGACTTCGTGAATCCCGGAGAAGTTCTGGATGGCACCGCAGGCGACCAGCACGACCGCGGCGACGACGGCCATCGGCACCAGGATGCGGATCGTGCCGCGCACCAGGTCGGACCAGAAGTTGCCCAACTCACCGGTGCGCGCCCGGGCGAAGCCGCGCACCAGCGCCACCGCGACGGCGATACCGACGGCCGCGGAGACGAAGTTCTGCACGGCGAGCCCGGCGGTCTGCACGACGTGGCCCATGGCCTGCTCGCCGTAGTACGACTGCCAGTTGGTGTTGGACACGAAGGACGCGGCGGTGTTGAACGCCTGCGCGGGCTCGATCGAGGAGAAGCCCAGCGAGCCGGGCAGCACGCCCTGGATGCGCTGGAGCAGGTACAGGAACAGCACACCGACCAGGGAGAAGCCGATGACACCGCGCAGATAGGCGGGCCAGCGCATCTCCGTGTCGGGGTTGGCGCCGATGCCCTTGTAGATCCACTTCTCGACGCGCCAGTGCTTGTCGGAGGTGTAGACCCGGGCCATGTAGTTGCCGAGCGGGATGTAGGCGAGCGCCAGTGCGCCTATGAGGGCGAGCAGCTGGAGCACGCCGGCGAGTACGGGACCCATGGTCGTCTCAGAACCTCTCCGGGAAGATCAGGGCGAGGACGAGATAGCCCAGCAGGGCGACGGCCACGACGAGTCCGACGATGTTCTCGGCGGTCACAGCTTGGTCACCCCCTTGGCGACGAGGGCCACCAGCGCGAAGACCGCGAGCGTGATGACTACGAAGGCCAGATCGGCCATCGCTGACTCCTGGGATGAGGTTCGGAAGATGAGGACGCTTAGAGCAAAACGCCTGCCAGACCGGTTTCGGCCACCGTTGACGCCTCCCTTACGGCGGCGGGCGCTCCCTTGACGGGACTCTTACGACAGTGGCTCAGGGGAGCCGGAACCGCAGCCGGCAGATGACCGCATCGGTGTCTCTGCGCACGGCGTGCGCGACGACCGCGCCCCGCTGGTTCTGCAGCAGCCGCTGCCACAGCCGCTCCGGTTCCGTCTCGGGGATCAGCACGGTGACGCGGGTGGCCGGCTCGGTGGCGGCGACCTCACGGACGTAGGCGGCGATCGGGCGGCCCAGGGTGCGGTGCTCGCAGGTCAGGCGGACCAGGGGCACGCCCGGGTCCCAGTCGGCCCAGGCCCGCTCCAGGGCGTGCAGCTGCGCCCGGTCCTCGGGGTCGGGGTAGCAGACGGTCACTGCGCGGACCTCGTCGCCGAGGGAGGCGGCCGCGGTCAGCGCCTCGGAGGTGAGCCGGGAGAGCGAGGAGACGGGGACGATCACCAGCGACCGCTCGCGGTGCGGAGTCTCGGGAACGCGACCGAGACCGAGCCGTTCGCCCAACCGGGCGTACGCCTTGTGCACGACGACGAAGGCGGCCACCAGCACCGGCAGCGCCACCACGAGCAGCCAGGCGCCCTCCTCGAACTTGCTGAGCGTGACGACGACCGTCGCCACCCCCGTCAGCAGCGCACCGAACCCGTTGAGCGAGGCCCTGCCCCGCCAGCCCTGACCGCGCTCAAGGCGCCAGTGCCGGACCATGCCGACCTGGGCGATGGTGAAGCCGACGAAGACGCCGATGGCGAAGAGCGGGACGAGGGTGTTGGTGTCGCCGCCGGAGAACACGAGCAGGGCGGCCGAGACCAGCGCGAGGGCGAGTACGCCGTGCCGGTGCACCTGGCGGTCGGCCTTGAGGGCGAAGACGTGCGGGAGGTAGTTGTCCCGGGCCAGCAGCTTCAGCAGCACCGGCAGCCCGCCGAAGGACGTGTTCGCGGACAGCGCCAGCAGGATCATCGTGGCGAACTGGACGACGTAGAAAGCCCAGTTGTGCCCGAAGGAGGCGTCCGCGAGCTGGGCGAGGACGGTGACGCCCGCGACCGGCTGGAGGTGGAAGCGGGAGATCAGCACCGACAGGCCGATCAGCATCAGACCGAGTACGGCACCGAGCGCGACCTCGGCCCGCTGGGCGCGCTTGGCGCGGGGGCGGCGGAAGGAGGGTACGGCGTTCGCGATGGCCTCGACGCCGGTGAGGGCGCTGCACCCGGAGGCGAAAGCTTTCAGCAGAAGCAGGGCGCCGACGGTGGTGGCGTTGTCGGCGAGCACAGAGGCGTGCCCGTCGGCGGCGGCGGTACTGACGGGCGCGGACCGGAAGAGCCCGACCCCGATCAGCACGAAGATCGACCCGACGAACACGACCGTCGGCACGATGAACGCCCGCGCCGACTCCACGATGCCGCGCAGATTCACGGCGGTGATCAGCACCAGCACGGCGAGGCACAGCCACAGCCGGTCACCGTACAGACCCGGAAAAGCCGAGGTCAGCGCGGCCACACCGGCGGTCACGGCCACAGCGACATTCAGTACGTAGTCCAGGACCAAGGAGGCGGCGGCCACCAGGCTGGTGCGCGCGCCGAGGTGGGTTTTCGCGACCGCGTAGGAGCCGCCGCCGTCCGGAAAGGCCGCGATGACCTGCCGGTACGAGGCGACCAGGACCGCCAGCAGGCCCGCGATGGCCAGCGTGACCGGCAGCGTGAACCCGAGCCCGTGCGCGCCGGCCGCGGCCAGCACCAGCACGATCGCCTCCGGCCCGTAGGCCACCGACGCCATCGCGTCCAGCGACAGCGCGGCCAGCCCTGTGACGGCGGTCAGCCGGTGCTGCTCGCCGGTGTCGGGCGGCTCTTCGTCGGCGGGGGTCGCGCCGCCCGGCTCAAGGGTCAGGACGGACATGGGTGCGTGCTCCTTCGTCGGGCGTCCGGTTCCGCGCGCGAGGACTGGGGGCGCACGGTGCCCTCAGGTTCTGTCCGCCGCGGGCCGGGGCCGACGGATCCTTGCGCCTTCTTCGCGCGGAACGGGCCTTCTTTGACGGGGCCTTGACGAGCGGGGGTGCCCGTCGGAGTCGGCCGGAATCCCGCCGCAGACGTGCGGAATCCCGCGGGAGCCGGACGGATTCCCGCCGGACAGAATCCCGTCAGAGTCGTATATGAGTCGCGTCAATGGCTGTCGGTCCGGCGCTCCGGGTCCCTACGGTCTCCGCTATGGAACGCGGTGACGACGACCTGAACCGGCCACCCGAGGCCGCGCACGACCTGCGCTGGGCGGGCGACCTGCGGGACGCCGTGCGCTGCGCCGGCGTGCTGCTCGCGCTGCTCCTGCTGGTCGACTGGGGCGCGGGCCGCCTGGAGCCGTGGCGCTGCGCCCTCTGGCTCGGCCTGTCCGCGCTGCTCTTCGCCGTGTTGTGCCCCGCCCGGGTGTCGGCCGGCGACAACTGGCTGTCCTCGCGCGGCCTGCTGCGCGAGCGACGGGTACGGACCGACCTGCTGGTGTCGGTGGGCCTGCTGGACGGGGTCTCCCAACGGCTGGTGCTGCGCGACGCGTTGGGCGAACGGGTGGAGATCGACCCCCAAGTACTGGAGAACAACCCCCAGTTGTGGTTCCACCTGACGGAGGGCACCCACCGGTCGACGGCCGCGGGCACGCTGGAGAACGGCACGCTCGCACTGAGCCGGCTCTCCCGACGCATCGACCGGGAGACGGCTCACGCGGTGTTCAGGAACTCGGGGTTGGAGTGAGCGGGTTACCGGCCGGCGGTCGGACGGGGTCGACGGCCAGCGGTCGGGCGGGGGCGCCGGCCAGCGGTCGGGCACGGTCCCGTTTCCTCGGAGCGCGCGGGGCGGTCCGTTCGTAGACGGCCCCGCCGGGTGCGTACCAGCCCACCTTGATCGGCGTAGAGGTGGTCGCCGCTCACCTCCGGCCAGGAGCAAGCGCAGCCCCCGCCTGCTCCGCCAGCGTCACCGCGACGAGGCGGGTCTGCAACGGCGGTACGGGGCCCGGGCCCGGGGTGAGCATGAAGCGGCCTACGTAGTGGCCGTTGCCGTAGGAGCGCAGTTCGACCTCGTCCGCGGCCCAGCCGTGGGCGCCGGTCACCGTGCCGTCCTCGCGCAGCCGGGGCGGGCGGCCCAGCAGGGTGCCGTACTCGAAGCGGCAGGCGCGCAGCCCGAGGAGGCCGACGAGTTCCGTGCGGACCTCGTCGACGACCGTGTCCGCCGAGCCCGGTGTCCGCGCCAGGGCCGCGATCCGGTGGATGAGCGCCAACTGGGCCGCGTCGGTCACCGTCACCACCTCCAAACGGCGTGCGTGGGCGGCCAGTTGGGCGACGATCACACCGACGGCCAGGAGCAGCACGGCCGTCTCGACATCGCCGGACGCGGTGATGTCGAAGGTCTCGTACGGGCGGGTGAGGAAGAAGTCGAACCAGGCCGCGGCCGACAGCGCCGCGATCACGCCCGCCGTCCGGCTGCCCAGCGCGGCGACTGCGACGACGACCACCACGAGGATCAGCGCCGCGTTCGTCGAGGAGAGGTGGGTGCGGAAGGGGACGAGGGCGAGGGCCACGAGGAAGGGGGCCAACAGGCTCGTGGCGAGGGCGAGTTGGTCTCGGGTCGGGTGGATTCCCCGACCCGTGCGGGGCATTCTCCATGTGCCGGTGTGGGTCTCGGTGCTCATGGTGGCACCTCCTGTGTCCGTCTACGTCCGGGCACCTCGCGGATGCGGGTGCGGATGCGGATGCCGTACCGCCTGTGTGCTCCCCGTCGTCCGTTCCGCGAACGGCAGGGAGACGACCATGGTCAGACCGCCGCCCGGGGTGTCCTCCGGGGTGAGCGTGCCGTTCATCGCCTCCGTCAGGCCCCGGGCCAGGGCGAGGCCGAGGCCCAGGCCGGTGGTGTTGTCGGTGTCGCCGAGGCGCTGGAAGGGTTCGAAGAGCCGGTCCCGGCCCGTCGGCGGGAGGCCGGGGCCGCGGTCGACCACCCGCAGTTCGACCCGCCCCGCCAGGGCACTTGCCGTCACGAGCACCGGCTTCCCCGGCGGGGTGTGCCGGGCCGCGTTGCCGGCCAGGTTGGCGATCACGCGCTCCAGGAGCGGCGGATCGGCGAGCACGGCCGGGATCGCCTCCACGTCCGCGACGACGACCTCGGGCACGTCGGACAGGGCCATCGGCAGCACCTCCTCCAGGGCCGTGGCCCGCAGGTTGAGGGTGAGCGCGCCCGCTTCAAGGCGGCTCAGGTCGAGGAGGTTCTCCACCAGCCGGTTGAGCTTCGCCATCGACTCGTCGGCGGCGGCGAGGAGTTCGTCCCGGTCCTGCGGCGAGAACTCCACGTCCCGGCTGCGCAGCGAGGTCACCGCCGCCCAGCCCGCGGCGAGCGGGGTGCGCAGATCGTGGCTGACGGCACGCAACAGCGCCGTACGCATCCGGTCGGCGGCCCGCACCGGCTCGATCTCGGCGGCGGCCTCGGCCAGTCGGGCCCGCTCCACGGCGGAGCCCACGTGCGCGGCGAACGCGGCCAGGACGCGCCGTTCGGAGGAGGAGAGGGTGCGTCCGCGCAGCGCGAGGTGGGCGCCGGGTCCGGCGGGCACGACGGTGACGCCCTCGCTGTCCGGCCCGTCCGGCGGCTCGTCGACGAGTTCGGTGGAGTCCATGCCGAAGGTCTCGCGGGTGCGTTCCAGCAGGGCCGGGATGGTCGCGCCGCCGCGCACGATGCTGCCGGCCAGGGACGACATGGTCTCGGCCTCGGCGGTGGCGCGGGCGGAGCGGCGGGAGAGTCTGAGCGAGCGGTCGACGACGGCGGCGACCGTGACGGCGACGACCGCGAAGACGCCGAGGGCGATGAGCGCGTTCGGATCGTCCAGCGTGAAGGCCCCGATGGGCGGGATGAACCAGTAGTTGAGCAGCAGGGAGGCCGTGACCGAGGCGATCAGCGCGGAGGCGACCCCTCCTATGCAGGCCACGCCCACCACCGCGAGCAGGAACAGCAGGGCCTCGCTGGTGAGGGTCACGGTGCCGCGCACCTGGGCGAGGCCGACGGTCAGCAGCACCGGCAGGACGAACCCCGCCACCGGTCCCGCGATCATCCGGCGCGGGGAGAGGGTGCGGCGCCGGGACGGCAGCAGGGTGCCGCGGCCCGCCCGTTCGTGGGTGACGCGGTGGACGTCGATGTCGCCGGACAGCTCGGTCACGGTCTCGCCGGTGCCGGGCCCGGTGAGGAACCGCTCCAGCCGGCCCCGCCGACTCGTACCCAGCACCAGCTGGGTGGCGTTCTCGGCCCGCGCGAACTCCACGAGCGTGGTGGCGATGTCGTCGCCGACCACCGAGTGGTAGCTGCCGCCGAGGTCCTCGACCAGGCGCCGCTGGCGGGCGAGGGAGGCGTGCGAGACGCCGGCCGCGAGGCCGTCGCTGCGGGCCACGTGCACGGCGAGCAGATCGCCGCCGGCCGACCGGGCGGCGATGCGCGCGGCCCGTCGTACGAGGGTGTCTCCTTCCGTGCCGCCGGTCAGCGCGACGACGACCCGCTCGCGGGTCTCCCACACCCGCCCGATGCCGTGCCGGGTCCGGTAGTCCTGGAGTGCCTCGTCGACTCGGTCGGCGACCCAGAGCAGGGCGAGTTGGCGCAGGGCGGTGAGGTTGCCGGTGCGGAAGTAGTTGGCGAGGGCGGCGTCGACCTTCTCCGGCGCGTACACGTTGCCGTGCGCCATCCGCCGCCGCAGGCCCTCCGGGGGCATGTCCACCAGCTCGACCTGGTGGGCCCGGCGTACGACGTCGTCGGGCACCGTCTCGTGCTGCGGCACGTCGGTGATCCGCTCGACGACGTCGTTGAGGGACTCCAGGTGCTGGATGTTGAGCGCGGTGACCACGTCGATCCCGGCGGCGAGCAGCACTTCGATGTCCTGCCACCGCTTGGGATTGCGGCCCCCGCCGGGCACGTTGGTGTGCGCGAACTCGTCGACGATGGCCACCTCGGGCCGCCGCGCGAGCACGGCGGCGAGATCCATCTCCTCGAACTCCCCACCCCGGTAGGCACATCGGGCGCGCGGCACGACCTCAAGGCCCGCCAGCATCGCCTCGGTGTGCGGCCGCCCATGACATTCGGCGAACCCCACCACCACGTCCGCGCCCCGCGCGGCCCGCCGCCGGCCCTCGTCGAGCATCCGGTAGGTCTTGCCGACCCCCGGGGCCGCCCCGAGGTAGACCTTCAGCCGTCCGGCCCGTACATCACTCATCGCCGCCGACGCGCTCCGCTCACTGGCTCGACCCCCGGGGGTTCGCTGTCCGCGGGCCCGGTTCCCGCGGGAGGAGGATCACTCCTTCTACGGAAGCCCCTCGGCACCCCGGCCGGGGCCCGCGTTAGCGCTTCCTTGGCGCGGGCCGGGGGGACCTTGACACGGTCTTGACGCCCGCTTCGACGGAGGAACCGGTGGGCGGTCGTCGCTGGTGGGCGGGTGCCGCGTTACCCCGATCGGCGGTACGTCGTTTCCGTCAGGGCGGCGCGGCCGCCGCCGCCCAGGACAGGAGACGGACCAGTGACCCCGGACGGCACCCGCGGCATACGCCTCCTGACCCTCTCCCTGGCCGCCGCGCTCCTCGCCCTGGCGACACTCACGGGACCGGCGAGCGCGCCCCTCTCCGAGAGCGGCGGGACAGGTGAGGACGGCGGAATATACGCGTCCGGCGCGCCGGCGTCCCGCCCCGCCACCACCCCGTTCGGCGCGTATCTCGGATACGGCCCCGCGGGCGTCCGGCGGATCGCCGGCCTGGCGGGCTGGCTCGGACGGGGGGCGCCCGCACCCCGGGTCGGCCGCGAATACCTGCCGGGAGACCGCTGGAAGGGCATCGAGGGATCCGACGGCCAACTCTCACCCTGGGGAACCTGGCGCCGAGCCCGCCCGGACCGCCTCTTCGTCCTCAACGTCCCGATGCTGCCCCGCAACGAGTCCCACCTCCCCGACCGCACGGTCCGCACGGAACTCCGCCGCGGCGCACAGGGCCGCTACGACGCCCACTTCCGGGCCCTGGCCGAACGCCTGGTCCGCCTCGGCCTGTCGGACACGGTCCTCGTCGTCGGCTGGGAGATGAACGGCATCACGTACACCCACCGCTGCGGCCCGGACCCGGCGGCCTGGCGGACGTACTGGCGCCGCATCGTCCGCGCCATGCGCGCGGTCCCCGGCCAGCACTTCCGCTTCGACTTCGCCCCCAACCGCGGCCGAGACGCCATCCCTTGGCCCCGCTGCTACCCCGGCGACCCCTACGTCGACATCATCGGCATGGACACGTACGACTCCCCGCACGGCATGCCCTTCCGCACCCAACTCCGCGAGCCCTACGGCCTGGCAGCCCAACTCCGCTTCGCCCGAACCCACGGCAAGCCGGTGTCGTACCCGGAATGGGGCCTGTACAAGAACGGCGACAACTCGGCCTACATGAAAGGCATGTTGGCGTGGATCGCCCGCGTCCGCCCGGTCTACCAGTCGATCACGGACTATTGCCCGCACGGGGTGTGGCGGTGCGGGGGCAATTCTCGGGCTTCGGGGGTGTATCGGCGGGGGATGGGGTGAGGGCTCTGAGAGCGAGTGGCTGAACGTTCTTGCTGTCCCCGAAAGAGTGAACGCATCCGAATAGGCCGGACAGCGCGGACCTTGATCCACCTATTTTGCGCACATGGTCACATCAGCCCACGAGGGAATGCACCGCATCTTCCAGGAGCGGCCCGAGATCCTGGCACCGGTCTTCAAGGCGCTGGACATCGGCTTACCCGAGAAGGCCGCCGTGTACGCGATCGCCACCGACGCGACGGAGGCCAAGCCACTCGCCCGGCACGTCGACACGGTCCTGCGCGTCGAGCCGTCCGACGGCGACGCCTTCCTGCTCGCCATCGAGGCACAGGAGCGGCGCGACACGAAGAAGGAGTCGAGCTGGCCCTACTACGTGGCGTATCTCCGCACCAAGTACGACCTGCCGGTGCTCCTGCTGGTCGTCTGCCGCGACCGTGCGACGACCAAGTGGGCGGCCGGACCGTTCTCCTGCGAGGCCCGCGGCTGGACCGCCCAGAAGACCTACCCCTTGGTCATCGGTCCCGACAATCTTCCGCCCATCACTGACGCACGAACCGCCGCCGAGAAGCCCGCGATGGCCGCTTTCTCCGCCCTGACACACGCCAAGGGCCCGGACATCGACGCCATACTGGACGCATTGGGCCGCGCCCTCGCCGGGATGGACTCGAACAACGTCGACTACTTCTACCAGTTCCTGGACAGCGCGCTGGGGGAAAGCCCCGCCGGAGACACATGGAGGAACATCATGACCTTCGTCAACTACTTCCCTGGGCGGGGCCACCTCATGGAGAGGACCTTCCTCGAAGGCGAGGCCAAGGGCAAGGCTGAGGGAGAAGCCAGGGGCGTTCTGCGCGTCCTCGAAGTGCGTGGTATCCCGGTCCCCGACGTCGTCCGCGAACGCATCGCCACCTGCACCGACCTCGACCGCGTCACCCGCTGGCTCGACCTCGCCGGAACTGTCGAGCAGGCCGAAGACCTGTTCGCGGATGAGGAAGGTGTAGCTGAGGCGGATGCAGAAGGGGAATAGGCCGGGCCCCCGTTCAGCGCGCCGAACCCGCTTACCGAGCCCGGCGTGACTCCTCCAAGTACTGCAGCACCGCTGCCACCCGGCGGTCCACCTGGTCCGTTGGGGAGAGGTCGAGTTTGGCGAAGATGTTGCGGATGTGTTTGTGGACGGCGCCGTCGGTGACGACGAGGCGTTCGGCGATGGCGGTGTTGCCGAGGCCTTCGGCCATGAGGGTCAGGACATCGCGTTCGCGGGGGCTCAGGCGGTCCAGGCGGGTGTCCTGGTGGGAGCGGGTGAAGAGTTGGGCGACGACCTCGGGGTCGATGGCCGTGCCGCCGGCGGCGACGCGGTGCAGGGCGTCGAGGAACTCCTCGACCCGGCCGACCCGTTCCTTGAGGAGGTAGCCGAGGCCGTTCACCCCGCCGCTCAACAGCTCGGTGGCGAAGCTCTGTTCGACGTATGCCGACAGGACCAGCACGGCGAGTTCCGGGTGTCTGCGTCTGGCCTCCACCGCCGCGCGGATCCCCTCGTCGGTGTGCGTGGGCGGCATCCGTACGTCGAGGATCGCCACGTCCGGCCTGTGGGTGTCGATGGCGACCAGGGCCTCCTCGGCGTTGCCCGCCTTCGCCACCACGTCGAGCCCCTCCGCCCCCAGCAGCAGGGCCACGCCCTCCCGCAGCAACGGGTCGTCCTCGGCCATCACCACACGCATGTCGGTGTCCAGTTCTCAGTCGTGAAGCCTGTTGCCCTCAGCCACAAGGGAGTTCGGCCTCCAGTCGCGTCGGCCCGCCCCGCGGGCTCGTGACGCGGAGCGTACCGTCGAGGGCCGCGATACGGCGGCTGATGCCGGTCAGGCCGGAGCCGCCCGCCTCGTCGGCGCCCCCTCGGCCGTCGTCCTCGACCAGGAGGTGCAGGCGGCCGCCGCGTGCGCGGACCGTGACCTTCGCCCGGGTCGCGCCACTGTGCTTGGCGATGTTCGTCAGCGCCTCCGCCACCACGAAGTACGCCGTCGCCTCCACGGAGGCCGCACACCGCTGCGGTACGTCCACGTCCGTCCGGCACGGCACCGCGCACTCCGCCGCGAGCCCCGAGAGCGCGCCCGCCAGGCCCCGGTCGTCCAGGACCGGCGGGAGGATGCTGCGGGAGACGCTGCGCAGTTCGGCGAGGGCGTGTTCGGCCGCGGACTGCGCGCGTTCGAGGAGTTCGTCGGCGGCGTCCGGGTTGCGAGCCACCTGGCGACGGGCCGCCCCGAGCAACACCGTGACGGTGACGAGCCTGTTCTGGGTGCCGTCGTGCAACGAGCGCTCGATACGCCGGAGTTCGATCGCGTGAGCGTCCAGCGCTGCGGCGCGTGTCGCCGTCAACTCCGCGACCCGCAGCGAGAGATCGACGTCCGGGCCGGCCGCGAGCAGGCGACGGCCCGGCTCCGCCTGCAGTCGCGCCATCGCCGGGCTCAGGCCCAGCACGATCGCGACCCAGCCCACGCCCAGCGGCAGCACCACGAGCGCGTCCAACCAGGAGTGCGCGGTCCCGATCCCGATCGACGTACTCGTCCCGCCCTCCGGCAACAGCTTCCACCACAGAGGGAACGTGCTGTCGCGTACCGCGGACAGGGAGAGGTAGACGCCTAGGAAGCCCAGGAGCAGGCCCAGGCTCGCGTGCCGGGCCGCCCAGCGCAGTTCGCGGCGGGTGGTGGCGTCGGCGAGGGCGAGCCGCAGGCGGGTCGGCGGTGGTTCGGGGGCGATCACCTCGGGGCCGGCCCGGTCCAGGCGGGCGCGTTCGCGACCGGCCAGCGCGTGCAGCGCGCGCAACGCCAGGGGCGCCAGGAGCAGGCCCACACCGACGACCGCGGTCACCGCCGTCACCGCCAGCAGAGCCAGCACACCCAGCGCCAGCACCGCCGTGACGAACCCACCGGCCAACTGCGCGATCGCGGCCCCGGCCGCCTTCACCGTGCGTACGACGGTCTCTCGGACGGTCGCCCCCGGAGGCGGCGGCGGTGTCGAAGCGGGCGTCGACGTCGATATCGCGGGCGCGTCTGTCATCGGCTCGGCTCTCCTCTCGTCGCGGACGACCTTATGAGGGAAAGGAGTTCGCCGTCGCCCTTCCGGGCGGGAAGTACAGCCTGCTGTACCTCGAACCCGGCGGCCCACGGGATCGGCCGCGAGGGGTCCCGATCCATAGCGTTTGGGCACGTCAGCAACCCCGACCGCCCACAGGAGATTCCGATGGCTCACACGGACCCCTACCGCTTCACCTCCACCCCCACCCCTGTCCCCGGCTCCGCCGACACCTCCGACGGCATCACCCGCGCCGACGTGGCCCGCACCCTCCTCTGGGCCCTCGTCGTGATCAGCGCGGTCACCAACATGGCGCTCTCCTACGGAGGTTCGGGCACCGTGCCGCACCTCGCGGCCGGCATCGTCACCGTCCTGTCCGCCGGCACCCTGGTCGTGCGCAGCCTGCGGGGTCGACGCAAGTGAGCACTCGATACGCGGCAGGCCCGACCGCCTCCCCCACCACCCCCGCCATCGCCCTCGACCACGTCGCCAAGACCTACGCCGGCGACGTCCACGCCCTCGCCGACGTCTCGCTCACCGTCCCGCGCGGCACCTTCCTCGCCGTGATGGGGCCCTCCGGCTCCGGCAAGAGCACCCTGATGCACTGCGCCGCGGGACTGGACTCGCCGACCTCGGGCAGCATCCGCATCGACGGCCACGAGATCGCGGGACTGAACGAGACCCGCCGTACCGAACTGCGCCGCGAGCGCGTCGGTTTCGTCTTCCAGGCCTACAACCTGATCCCCTCCCTCAGCATCGCCGACAACATCACGCTCCCGCTGCGCCTCGCGGGCCGCCGCCCCGACGACCAGTGGCTGCACACCCTGGTGAACCGGGTCGGACTCGCCGACCGGCTCACCCACCGCCCCGCCGAACTCTCCGGCGGCCAGCAGCAACGCGCCGCCGTCGTACGGGCGTTGGCCGCCAAGCCCGCCGTCGTGTTCGCCGACGAACCGACCGGCGCGCTCGATCTGCGCAGCGCCCACCAGGTCCTGGACCTGCTGCGCGACCTCGTCGACGAGCTCGGCCAGACGGTGGTCATGGTCACCCACGACCCGGCCGCCGCGGCCCGCGCGCACCGCGCCCTGGTGATGGCCGACGGCCGTGTCGTCGAGTCCCTGGACAACCCCACCGCCCCCGAACTGGCCGACCGGCTCGTCGCCCTGGGCGAGAAGTAGAGAGCGGAGAGACACAGACATGCTGCACTTCGCCTGGCGCATGGCCGCCCACCGCATCACCTCCCTGCTCGCCGTGGCGTGCGCGGTGCTGGGCGGAGCCGCCCTCATCACCACCACCGGCGTGCTGGCCGAGTCGGGACTCAGCTCCCAGCTCCCGCCGGGCCGGCTCGGCGGCGCGAACGTCGTCGTCGCCGCCGACCAGGAGTTCCACTCCGACGGCGAGATGCCCATCGCCCTGCCCGAACGCGCCACCGTCCCCGCCGAGTTGGTCGGCAAGCTGGCCGGACTCCCGGGCGTCACCGCGGCCGTCGGCGACATCGGCTTCCCCACCGGACTCCTCGACGCCCACGGCACGGTCGTACCCGTCAACGACGACCCCGCCTCCGCCGGCCACGGCTGGTCCTCCACGAAGCTGCTCTCCCAGCCCCGCATCGAGGGCCGCGCCCCGACCGGCTCGGACGAGATCGCGGTCGCCGCCGGAGCGGGCGTCCGGATCGGCGACCGTATCGACGTCGTCGCGGACGGCCGCGCCGCCACCCCCTACCGGGTCTCCGCGCTGGTCCGAGCGCCGGGCGCCGGCGTCTACTTCGCGGACGAGACCGCCGTACGACTGTCCGGCCGCGGGAGCGGAAACAGGAGCGGGAGCGGGAGACAGAACGCCACCGGTACGGCCGACTCCCGTGCCGGCACCGTCGATCTCATCGGCCTGCGCACCGCACCCGGTACCGAGAAGTGGGTCGTCTCGGCCGTCCGGAACCGTCTCGAAGGCACCGGACTCAAGGTCCTGACCGGCGCCGACCGCGGCGACGCGGTGGCCCCCGGCATCGGTTCCGCCCGTTCCCTCCTCATCCTCCTGTCGACGTCCCTCGGCGGCATCGTGCTGCTGATCACCGGCTTCGTCACGGCGGGCGCGCTGGGCGTCACGATCGCCGGACAGCGCCGCGACCTCGCGCTGATGCGAGCCGTCGGGGCAACTCCACGGCAGATCAGGCGACTTGCCGCGGCCCAGTCGTCGGTCGTGGCGGCGGTGGCGCTGGTGCCCGGGATCGGCCTCGGTTACGTACTCGCCGGGCAGTTCCGCACGCTGCTGACCGACCACGGGGTGCTGCCGCCCGAACTCCCGCTCACCGTCAGCCCGTTGCCCGCCCTCGCGACCCTCCTCCTCATGGGCGCGGCCGTGCAGCTCTCGGCCCGCTGCGCCGCCTGGCGCACCTCGCGGATGCCGGCCACCGAGGCCGTCGCCGAGTCGCGCGTCGAGCCCCGCAAGCCGTCGAAGGCCCGCACAAGCGGTGGACTGGTGCTGATCCTGGGCGCGTTCACCCTCTCGGTGACACCCCTGTTCGCCCGGACCGCGCTCGGCGCCTCGACGACCTCCATGGCGGGGATCCTGGCCGCGATCGGCCTGGCCCTGGCCGGTCCCGCCCTGGTCAAGGGCATGGGCAACGCGATGGCGCGACGGCTGCGGCCGAGGGTCGCGGCGCCGACCTGGCTGGCGGTGGCGAACGTACGCGGGTACGCGCAGCGGCTGTCCGGCGTGGTCAGCCCGCTGTCGATGGCGGTCGTGTTCGTGCTGACGTACGCCCTCGCGCAGACCACCGTCATGGCCGCCACCTCGGACGACACCCGTACGGGGACGCTGGCCCAGTTCCGGGTGAGCGCGCCCGGGCTCGGCGGGCTGCCGGCGGGGACCGCGGAGGCCGTGCGGAAGGTGCCGGGGGTGCGGGCGGCGGCGGCCGTCGGGTCGACCACCGTGGTGGTGCAGTACAAGGAGTTCGGGAGCGCGCCGACGACCGATGAGGCCTCCGCGCAGATCCTCTCCTCGGGTGCGGCGGGCGTGATCGACCTCGGGGTGAAGGAGGGCGATCCGAACGGGCTCACCGGCGCCACGGTCGCCATCAGCGACGAGGCCGCGCGCTCGTTCGGGGCCGGGGTGGGCGACCGGGTGCGGCTGGTGCTCGGGGACGGAACGCCGGTGCGGGCGAAGGTGGTTGCCGTCTACGACCGGGGGCTCGGGTTCGGCCCGGTGACGCTGTCCCGGGACCTCGTCGCCGGCCACACCTCCACGCACCTCGACCCGAGCGTCCTCGTCCGCACCGACGGCAGCGCGGCGACCGAACACCGGCTCGCCCAACTCGTCGCCGCCCAGCCTGGGTTGATGCTCGCGCCCACGGACGGGGTCGACACGGGCCAGGACACCCCGCCCCAGGTCTGGGTCAACCTGGCGGTGGTCGTCGTACTGCTCGGATATCTGTTGCTGAGCATCGCCAACAAGCTGGTCGCGGCGACTTCGCAGCGGCGCGGGGAGATCGGGGCGCTGCGGCTGGTCGGTACGACCCCGCGGCAGGTCCGCGCGATGATGCGCCGGGAGGCCGCGGTGATCGCCGTGACCGCGCTCGTCTCGGGGCTCGTGCTGTCCGCGGTGCCGCTCGCGCTGCTGGGGCAGGGGTTCCTCGGGCGTCCCTGGCCGGCCGGTCCGGTGTGGCTGCTGCCGGCGATCGCGGTGACGGTGGTCGTGACCGCGTTCGCGACGGTGGAGTTCCCGACCCGGCGGGCGCTGCGGACGCCGCCGGCGAGTGCGGTGAGGGCTGGTTAGGTCCGGTGATGGTAAAGAACCTTGACAGACAATTGGTCTAGTCCAACGATAGGCGCTGCCCGTTCAGGCCCACCTCCTCCTCAGGAGCGTCAATGAGAAGACAGCGTCCGCCACTTCGAGCCCGTCGAGTCCGTGCCCTTCTCGCTTGCACCGCCGTCACCGCCCTGTCCGCCGGGCTCGTCGCGCTCGGCGGCGGCGGGGCGAGCGCCGCCCAGCAGACCTCCGCGCACTCCGCACATCACGTGAAGCCGATGCCGGCGCATGTGGCGGCGCCGTACTTCGAGGCGTGGACCGGCGAGAGCCCCGCCGAGCTGGCCGCCGCGTCCGGCAACAAGTACCTGACGATGGCCTTCCTCCAGACCGACGCCCCGGGCTCGTGCACCGCCTACTGGAACGGCGACACCAAACTCCCGCTCACCAAGGCCTCGTTCGGCGCGGACATCGCGAAGATCCAGAGGCGCGGCGGCAACGTCATCCCGTCCTTCGGCGGCTACGCGGCCGACACGACGAACACCGAACTGGCCGACAGCTGCACGGACGTCGACGCCATCGCGAAGGTCTACGAGGGCCTCGTGACGACGTACGGGATCTCCCGCATCGACCTCGACATCGAAGCCGACTCGATCAACAACACGGCCGGCATCGACCGCCGCAACAAGGCGATCGCGAAGGTGCAGCGCTGGGCCGAACGCACGGGCCACCGCGTGCAGTTCTCGTACACCCTGCCGTCCTTCACCAACGGTCTGGCGCCGAGCGGCGTGGCCCTCCTGCAGAACGCCGTCGACAACGGCGCCCGCGTGGACGTCGTCAACATCATGACCTTCGACTACTGGGACGGCCTCGTGCACGACATGGCGGCCGACACGAAGACGGCGGCGGCCGGGCTGCACGCCCAACTCGCCGCCCTCTACCCGAAGAAGAGCTCGTCGAAGCTGTGGCACATGATCGGTGTCACGGAGATGCCTGGCATCGACGACTTCGGTCCCGAGGAGACCTTCACCACGCAGGACGCCGTCAAGGTCGAACGCTGGGCCGAGGCCAAGGGCATCAACACCCTCTCCTTCTGGGCCCTTCAGCGCGACAACGGCGGCTGCGTGGGCACGAAGGGCGCCAACTCCTGCTCCGGGATCGCCCAGGACCTCTACTACTTCAGCCACACCTTCGCGCGCTTCAACGACTGACCTCCAGTCGCCCCTGCCTCTCCTGTACGGCGGTGACCGCACGCACGACGAAGATCGCGGTCACCGCCGCGGCGACGACGGCGAGGTCGGAGGCGAGCAGCGGCCACACCTCGCTGTAGGCACGGCCGATGACCTCGTCGGTGGAGTCGGAGTACACGAGCCCCACGCCGCTGAACAGCCCGACGAGCCACAGCCCCCACCACACGTTCACGACCCGGGGCAGCCGTTCGCCGGGCGCGCTCTTCTGATGGACGTCGACGATCAGACCGCGGGGTATCCACAGGTTGCCGATGGGCACGATCCAGCCGACGTAGACCCAGAACCCTGAGTAGCGGGCCGGGGTGCCGCTCAGCAGGAGGGCGTTGTCCCGCACCCGGTTCAACCAGCTGAGGAAGGCGATCACACAGACGACGACCACGAACCCGCCGGCGGTCGACACCTGGTGGTACGAGTCCTCCAGCGAGGTCAACGGCCGGTGCACACCGCCGCCCTGGTCCGGCGGCCCGGAGGCGGGCTCCCCCGCGACCGCGAGCCTGATGTGCCACACGGCCCGAACGGCCCAGGCGACGCCCGCGAGGGCGAGGGCGACGGTGGTGCAGAGAGCGACTCCGCGGACGGGATGCAGTCGGGGATCGGCTGCGGGATTCGAGTGAGGGGATTCCTGGTGATCGTTCACCGGGTCATCTTTGCGGATGGCCCGACGGTCAGCGCACGGCGACCGCCTCGATCTCGATGAGGACGCCGGGCTTGGCGAGGCGCTCGACTCCGATCGCGGCGCTGGTGGGCTTGATGCCGTCGTCGTTGAGGCGGTCGACGACGTGGTCGAAGTGCTTGAAGAACAGGTCCTCGTCCGTCACCGAGTACCGCAGCTGGGTGATCTCGTTCGGCCTGTACCCGGCGTCCTTGACGTACTTCTCCACCTGGTCGAGGACCTTGTCGATCTGCTTCTCCATGTCCCACAGATAGACGTAGTTGCTGTTCGCGTCCTTCGCGGTCTGTCCCGCGACGAAGAGGATGCCGCGCGGGTCGACCACCTCGTGGGTCTGGTAGAGGGCCGTCTTGCCGTTGTACTTCCACGGCTCGCCCAACTTGTGCCGACCGGCCTGTTCCTCGGCCGTCACGGTGGACCGCGCCGGGGCCTCGGCGGAGACGCCGGTGGTCTTCGGCTGCGGGTCCTCGGCGGCGCCGGCCTGGACGCCCCACACGAGTCCGGCGGATGCCATCGCACTGGCGAGCGCGATGGTGACGGTCACTCTGCTGTTCTTCTTCACGTTCATGGCGAGGCCTCTCCGGCGGTAGGTTCGCTGGCGTTGCGTGCATACGACAGTGAAGTGGCCCGAAGGTCCGCCAGAGCCGCCGTCGCAGGCCAGGGCCGCGGATGTGCAGGATTCCGTCGACCTCGCGGCGCTGCGCATAGGAAATTCGTCACCGTGGGCACACTCCCCACGAGACGCACGGACACCGCACCACGGGGAGTCGGCACCATGGACGAGACGGACAAGCTGGTGGTCTCCGCGCTGCTGGCCAACGGGCGCGTCTCGTGGACGACGATCGCCGAGGTGCTGGACATCAGCGAGAGCACGATCCGCAGACGGGGCACTCGGCTGCTGGAGTCGGGGCTCCTCGCGGTCACGGTCCTGGAGAACCCCTATCGCGCCTGGGGCGGCTGGCCGCTCATCCTCGTCCTGCGCGCCCGTCCCGACCGGACCCTGCGCCTGGCCCACCAACTCGCCCGGATGTACCCGGTGAAGACGGTCTGGGTCCTCGACACCGGCGAGATCTTCGCCCTGGTCCACCCCCGCAGCCGCGAGGAGCGCAACGACCTGACACTGCGCCGCCAACCGATCATCAGCGACCTTCTGGACCTGCGGACCCTGCCCGTTCTGAGCGCGTGCGCCCTGGCCGGACCACCACACCCGCCCCTGCTCACCGGCGCCCAGACGGACCGGCTCCGCCACCCCTACTCCGGCCCGGGCCTCGCGCCCGGACCCGCCCTCGACCCCGACGAGCACCATCTCGTCGAGGCCCTCGCCGAAGACGGCCGGATGAGCTTCGCCCGGCTCGCCGCGCGCACGCACACCTCCGCCGCGACGGCCCAACGCAGGCTTCACCAGCTGAGGTTGTCCGGCGGCGCCGAGATCGCCACCGTCGTCGACCGCTGCCAGGTCGGCCTGGAGATCCAGGCCGTGTTCTTCCTCCAGATCGACCCGGCCTCACTGACCGACGCCATGAAGCAACTGACAGCCCGCACCCCCGTCCACCTGGCCGCCGCGGTGACCGGCCCCGACAACGTCATCGCCGCCGTGGCCGGCCCCGACATGGACGCCGTCCACCGACTCCTGGTCGACGAACTCCCCTACCTCCCCGGCTACCGCCACGCCCGAGTCCACCTCGTCACCACATTCATCAAGGAAAGCGGCATGACGTACAACACCGGCCACTGGCACGCTGTCGCACCGTGAACCAGCCCGGTTGACTGACAGACAGATTCAGTACCTTTGCCCTTCGTGAAGGCAGAGGGAGAACACCCGACAGTCCTGCGCCGAAGATCCTGGCCAGGATTCGCCTGGGTCACGCTGCCGCTCCTCGGCGTCGGCTTCGCGGCGGCGGTCATCAGGGTCACATCCACGCACGGCTTCCGACAGGGATGGCAGGGCATCCCTGTGTACCTCGCTCTCTGTGCCGTCCTGGGGCGGATCACGTCGTCCAAGGTCTGCCTTTTCGCGGACCGCCTTGTGATCGTCAACCCACTGCGCACCTACACGGTTCCCCGCGAACTCGTCGGCTCGGTGCTGGCCAACGACGGCGGAACCCTGATCGTCAGAACGACCGAGTCCCGGGAGATCGCTGTGTTCGGGTTCGGGGGCTCAGTTGTCGATCACTTCATCGGCACCACACGCGAGGCCGAGAAGCGAATGAACGACTGGATTCAGAAAACCGACCACCCAGACCGCGCACAAGGCCCGAAGTCACCGCAGTTCAGGGAAGCCTGGACCCGCTGCCCATGGCCGGACACGGCCGCATACCTCGCTCTCGCGTGCGTAGCGGCGGGGACCGTCGCCGGCCTGGCCACGTGAACGGCTTCGGACACAACAGGGGCGCCCCCTGTGAGGGACGCCCCTGCCTAACTGCAAGCTTTCTGACCTACGCGAACTGCCTCTCCTCGTATATCAGTTGGAGAAGTACAGGTACTTCCACCCCGTGTACGTCGTCGAGTTGACGCTGTCGCCCGAGGAGCCGTTGATGTACGCCGAGCGCATGCGGGCCTTGATGCCGGACTCGCCCGCCGCCTCCAGGGTCACCGCGGACTTGCCGTTGGTGCCGAGGTAGAAGTACTCGGAGCCGGCGTCGTACCAGGTGCCCTGGTAGTAGACCTCCAGGTCGAAGCGCTGCTGGCGGCCGGGGTAGTACGACATGGTCGTGGTGAGCACCGGGCTGGTGTTCTTGTGGAACCAGTAGTACGTGGTGGAGCCGATCTTGCCCGTCTTGTAGTGCTTGGCGACGGCGACCGAGACCTTGACCTTGGCGAAGGCGGTGACCTTGACCGTCTTCGGCGCGTAGCGGGCGTCGCCCTTGAAGACGGCGGTGACGTCGGTGTCACGGGTCATGTCGACCCACGCGGCGATGTCACCGTGGGAGTTGACCTTGCCGGACTTGATCAGCTTGTTGGGCTTGTCGGTGCCGAACGGGTTGGCCCAGATCTCGACCGAGCGGTTCTTGTACGTCGTACCGAGGTGCGCGGTGAACTTGACGTCCTTGCCGTACGAGTACAGCTTGCGGTTGTTGTTCAGGCTCAGCTTGGTCGAGGCGCGGGAGACGGTGACCGCGTCGGAGCCGGCGGCCGCCGCGTGGGTCTTGTCGCCCGCGAAGCTCACCTTGTAGGTGACCTTGCCGCCGGCCGGCGGGGTGTCCGTGAAGGAGAACGTGCCGTTCGCCTTCGTCTTGACGACCGGCAGCGCCTTGCCGTTCGGCGAGTCGATGTCGGTGCGGGTGACCTTGAGGCTCGTGCCCGCCGGGAGCAGCGTCTTGGACGCCAGCTTGCCGGTGACCGTGAGCTTCTTGGCGCGGTCCGACTTCGCGGGGGCCGCCACCGTGAGGGTCGGCAGCTCCTTGGTCGGGTCGGTCAGCGCGCGCAGCGTGTAGGCGCCGGAGTCGTTGACGGAGACGGCGAAGATGCGGCTGCTGTCCGGGGCCCAGGCCAGCGCGCCCTCCACGAGGGTGTCGGCGCCGCTGCTGTTGCCGGTGTTGGGGAAGTCGTACTGCCGCGTCGGCTTCTGCTCGCCCGGCTTGAAGATGTGCACGTCGGGCTCGTACCAGGAGGAGCTGCCGCCCGCGACGGAGCCGTCCGGCGCGACCCGTACGGCGTTCGGGTACGGCTCGGTCGGGTAGCTCGGCTGCCGGGCGAGGTCGGTGGTCGAGTAGGCGCCGACCCCGTAACCGCCGTCCTCGGCCCAGGAGGTGAGCAGCTGCTTGCCGTCGGGCGTGAGGTCGATCTGCCGCACGGAGGAACCCACGTAGGACTTGGTCCGCAGCGTGGCCCCGTCGCCCGTGACGTCGTACACCGCGACGTCACCCCCGTCGGACGCCGCCAGGACGCCCGGCACGGCCGGGTCGGCGGCCAGGACCGTCCCGGAGCCGCTGACACCGGCGTCACCGCGCTGGTCGAGGTGGACGACCGGCTCGGCGCCCGAGGTGTCGAGCGAACCGAAGTTGTTGTCGTAGGAGAACCAGATCCGGCCGTCCACGACCTCCAGGTCGCTCGGGGCGATCCCGTTGCCCAGCGGGTAGCTGAGGGTCGGCGTGGCGGTCTGCGTGTCCACGGTGACGATCCGGTCGCCGCCCTTGACCGCGCCGTACAGCAGGCCGGAGTCGGCGGACAGGGCCAGGCCGGTCACCCCGGTCATGCCGGTGAGCGTGGCCTTGACGGTGCCCGAGTAGTCGGTGATGAGGATCTTGCCGCTGGTCGGGTCGGAGACGTAGACCCGCTGGTGCAGGCCGTCCACGACGAGGTCGCCGACCGACTTCACCGGCAGGATCCTGGCGGAGTCGGCCGCCGCCGGTCCGGCCGTGCCCACGGCGAGCGCCGCCGAGCCGAAGAGGACCGCGAGCGCCGTCGCGGTCGAGATGCTGCGCGTGCGCACAGTACTGATACCCCCACGAAGAAAACCCGGTGTGTCACCGGGAGTTGAGAGCGCCGCGCAACGCCCGTACGTGCCCCCTGGTAGCTCCGTGAAGTGCGGTGACGCACGGGGCGCGGCTGCCTGAACGCAGCTTATGTCATGGCTGTGACAGTTGTGAAAGGGATTTGAAGGGCGTGATGATCACGCACAGTCGGCCGCACCGTCGCTCGCCGCCGGCCGGCACCGTCACGCGTCCTCGGCGCCGTCCCGCTGCAGCACCGTCACCCGGTGGTAGTTGCACCCGGTCATCGGGGCGGTCTCCGGAGCCGGCCCGTTCTGGTGGGCCTTGAGGGCCACGCTCACCAGGCTGAGCAGCAGATCGACGTCGCCGTCGCAGTCGAGGTGGATCGTGACCCAGCGGGAGCCGGGGACCATGCGGATCGCACTGGACTCGGCGAAGTCGTAGTGCAGCCGCTGGATCGCCGGGGAGGTGAGATGGAGGTCCACATCGCGGTCCGAGTGGAAGTGGACGATCTCGTCGCGGGTGGAGCGCAGCGCCCGGCCCGTGCCGCAGTTGGCCGGACACGGGCTGAGGTCGGGCCACTTCGCGAGCTGGTCCATGGCTTTCTGGGCCGGGGTCATGGCATCCATGGTGCGGTGCTCACCGCGCGGCCACCAGGGATTGAGGGATACGTAACCCGGGAGAGATGTTCCTCACGTCTCACGGAGCCCCTCCCTCCACATCAGCCCCACTGAAATGACATGAACCGTTCACACCTTCTCCATATCCGGCGGCATCGAGCGAAAGGAACCGGCCATTGACTCACTCCGCGCGGCGATCAATTCGTAGCCGTGTGGGGCGAATCGTTTCCTTTGGGGGCGCACGTGTTGTCCGCGCAGGAGGACTCCGGCAGACCGGAGTCCGAAAGACCCGTGCCCAGGCGGCCGTCGGCGGCCCGTGGCCTCGGTGACCGGGTCTTCCGGGTGCAGTTGACGGCCACCGGGGTCGTCGTCCTCGCCGTCATGGCGGCCGTCGGACTCTTTCTCCTGCTCAGGGCCTTCCAGACGCTCCGCGCCAGAGGTGTCTGGGCGTTCCTGACGACCGCCGAATGGCAGCCGGACGTCCACCGCTTCGGGATCGCGGCCGTGCTCACCGGCACGCTGCTGATCGCCGCCGTGGCGGTGACGATCTCCGTGCCGCTGGCCGTCGGGACCGCGCTGTTCATCTCGGACGTGGCCCCGCGCCCGCTGCGCCGCACGCTGGTGACGATGGTCGACCTGATGGCGGCCGTACCGTCGGTGGTGTACGGCCTGTGGGGCCTGTTCTTCCTGCAGGCGCACGTCATCGGGCTCTCCCGCTGGCTGTCGGACTGGTTCGGCTGGATCCCGTTCCTGAAGGTGGACGGCACCCAGCCGGGCGAGCCGCTGGCCTCCGACAGCGTCTACACCGCCTCCGCGTTCATCGCCGGGATCGTGGTCGCGCTGATGGTCGCGCCGATCCAGTGCTCGGTGATGCGCGAGGTGTTCGCACAGGCGCCGGCCGGTGAGCGGGAGGGCGCGTACGCGCTGGGCGCCACCCGCTGGGGGATGATCCGCGCGGTCGTCCTGCCCTACGGCAAGGGCGGGATCATCGGCGGGACGATGCTCGGGCTCGGCCGGGCGATGGGCGAGACGATCGCCGTCTACATGATCATCTCGCCGGTCTTCGTGATCCAGCCGCACATCTTGCAGACCGGCTCCAACTCGGTCTCCTCGCTCATCGCCCTGCACTACGGCGACGCCTCCACCTTCGGCATGTCGGCGCTGATGGCGGCGGGCCTGGCGCTGTTCCTGCTCACCCTGGCGGTCAACTTCACCGCCTCCTCCATCGTGGCCCGCTCCCGGTCCGGCGCGCAGAGCGAGGCATGAGATGACTGTCGTGAACGAGACCGCGACCGCGAGCGAGCCCGCGGTGGAGGTGGGGGCGTCGGCCGAGGACGCTCCGGCATCTCCCCCTTCTCCCCCGTCTCCCCCCGAACTGCCCGACCAGCCGCGCCGGATCGGCGGCCTGAGCCGGTCCGGGGTGCTGTCCCTGATGGGCGCGGCGGTGTCCGGGCTGTGCGTGGCGGTGCTGCTCTTCGGTGAACTCGCGCCGTTCTCAGGGGCGTTGGGCTTCTTCGTGACGGCGTACGCCGCCTTCCTGACGATCTACGCGGTGCTGACAGGGCTGGAGGAGAACCGGCAGGCGGTACGGGACCGGGTCATGACGGTGGTGCTGTGGACGGCGGCCGGGCTGCTGTTCTCGGCGCTGGCCATGGTCGTCGGCTTCACGGCGTGGCGCGGGCGGGAGGCGCTGCCGCACGGCAACTTCTTCACCCAGGACATGCAGGCGGCAGGACCGCTGGACCCGCTCACGCACGGCGGGGTCGCGCACGCGATGCTGGGCACGCTGGTGATGATCGCCATCGCGCTGACGATCACCGTGCCGTTGGGGCTGGCCTGTGCGGTCTACCTCAACCAACTCCCCGGCCGCTTCTCCCGGTTCGTCCGGACGATCGTCGAGGCGATGACCGCGCTGCCGTCGATCGTCGCCGGTCTGATGGTGTACGCGACCTGGATCCTCGGGCTCGGCATGCAGAAGTCGGGGCTCGCGGCCGGGTTCGCGATCAGCGTGATGATGCTGCCGATCGTGATCCGGGCGGCGGACGTGGTGCTGCGTCTGGTGCCGGGCACGTTGACGGAGGCGGCGGAGGCGCTGGGCGCTCCGCGCTGGCGGACGGTGTGGCACGTGGTCCTGCCGACGGCGCGATCCGGACTGGCGACGGCGGTGATCCTGGGCACGGCCCGGGGGATCGGCGAGACGTCCCCGGTCCTGCTCACCGCGGGCTTCACGGCGGCGCTGAACGCGAACCCGACCAGCGGCCCGATGATCTCCCTCCCCCTCGCCGTCTTCAACTTCGTGCGCTCCCCCGAGCCCGCGATGATCGCCCGCGGCTTCGGAGCGGCGGCGGTCCTGATGGCCCTGGTCCTGGTCCTCTTCGTCATCGCCCGAGTGATAGGCGGCCGCGGCCCGGGCCACGAGACCCGCCGTCAGGCGAAGAGAACGGCGCGGGCGTCCCGCCGGGATGTCGACCGCTTCGCAGAACTCCACGCCCCGGGCCTGGACCTGTTCGACACCGGCCCCTCCGACAACACCGGCGAGCCCGGTTTGCCCAGGGGCGCGGGGAACTGCGCGACCAGCCACGACGTGCCTGCGGCGGCTGACGCACAGGCCCCGGAGTTGCCCAACCCCGGTGCCTCCGGCAACACCGGCGATCCCAGCCCACCCAGGGGCGCGGGGAACTGCGCGACCAGCCACGACGCACCCGCACCCGACGACGAACCGACAGCACCCACAGACCCTGAAGAGCGCCCCACCCCCGGAGAGACGGACTGATGCTCAGCCACCTCACGTCCCCGCTAAGACGGCTGGGCATAATCACCGCCCTCCTCGGCATCCTCACCGCCCTCACTCCGGCGGAGAACGCCGCGGCCGCCTCCTACACCCCCATCGCCGGCGCCGGCTCCACCTGGGCGGAGAACGCGGTCGACGAATGGCGCCGCGCCGTCAACCAGTACGGCATGCGCATCTCGTACGCCGGCACCGGAAGCTCCGACGGCCGCCGCCAGTTCCTCTCCGGCACCGTCGACTTCGCGGTCTCGGACATCCCCTTCCAGACCAACCCCACCGACGGCAGCGCGGCGGAGCGCCCGGCCGGCGGCAGCTACGCCTACATGCCGATCGTGGCCGGCGGCACCGTCTTCATGTACCACCTCACCGTCGGCGGCAAGCGCGTCACCAACCTCCGCCTCTCCGGCGACGTGGTGACGAAGATCTTCACGGGCGCCGTCAAGACCTGGGACGACCCGGTCATCAAGGCCGACAACCCCGGCCTCCAGCTCCCGCACCGCACCATCGTCCCCGTCGTCCGCTCCGACGGCTCCGGCTCCACCGCCCAGTTCACGATGTGGATGGCGAACCAGCACAAGTCGCTGTGGCAGGCGTACTGCGCCCGGGTCGGCCGCTCCGGGGCCTGCGGACAGACCTCGTACTACCCGACCGTCTCCGGCATGATCGCCCAGTCCGGCGACCTCGGCGTGGCCGGGTACATCGCCCAGAACTACGGCGAGGGCGCGATCGGTTACGTCAACTACTCCTACGCCCTCAACGCCCACTATCCGGTCGCCAAGGTCCTCAACCATGCCGGCTACTACACCGAGCCGACCCCGAAGAACGTCGCCGTCTCGCTCCTCAAGGCGAAGATCAACACCGACAAGCACTCCGCGGACTACCTGACCCAGCAGCTCAACGGCGTCTACAACGACACGGACCGGCGCAACTACCCGCTGTCCAGCTACTCGTACATGATTCTGCCGCTGAAGGTGCAGGGCACCTTCACCAAGGCCAAGGGCAAGACGCTCGGCGCGTTCTCCTACTACTTCATGTGCCAGGGCCAGCAACAGGCCCCGGATCTCGGCTACTCACCACTCCCGATCAACCTCGTGCAGGCCGGCTTCGACCAGATCCGCCGGATCCCGGGTGTGCAGACGCAGAACATCAACATCAAGAACTGCAACAACCCGACCTTCACCGCCAGCGGCCGCAACAGGCTCGCGGAGACGGCCCCTTACCCGGCCGCCTGCGACAAGAAGGGCGCCGCGCCCTGCGGTTCGGGCAGCGGCGGTGCCAAGTCGGGCAGCGGGGGCGGGAGTTCCAGCGGCGGCTCCTCGGGCGGGTCGACCGGCGGGACCACCACCGGCACGGGCGGCAACGGCTCCACGGCCGCCGGAGGCACGGGCACCGGGGGCGGGCAGCCCTCCGTCGATCCGGACACCGGCCAGACGATCGCCCCCGACGGCACCGGCAGCGGCGGCACGGCGGCCGGCGCCACCGGCACGGTCGCCCTCGCCCAGCCCGTCTCGGTGGCCGGCCGCAGCGGCTGGACCGGCACCCAGACGCTGATGCTGCTGGCCGTGGTGCTGATCCTCGGCCTGCTGCTGCTGCCGTCGGTCGTCTCCCGCCTGGTCGCCAAGGGCCGTTCCTCCGACGGGGGTTCACGATGAAGCGCACGGCACACGCGCACGGCGCGACCCGCGTACCTCGCGCACACCGCGTACGACGGCTGCTGGTGCGTCTGGTCGCCGGGGCGGCGGTCGGCGCGCTCGCCGGACTCGCCCTGGCCCAGGCCGCGCCGCCCGCGACCGCCGCGCAGTCGGGCGCCGGGTCCGCCGTCACCGTCGCGGGCCGCGGCGAGTTCAAGGACATGAAGTTCACCGTCGGCCAGACCACCCACCTCACCAGCCAGGCGATCACGGTCTCCTGGACCGGCGGCACCCCGACCACCTTCGCGGGCACCCTCTTCAACACCGACTTCGTGCAGATCATGCAGTGCTGGGGCGACGCCGACGGCACGGTCGCCGCCAACCCCGGCCCCTCGCGCACCCAGTGCCAGTACGGCGGCTCCCCGACCACCGACCGGGGCACCTGGCCGGGCAACGACTACGACGACACCCGCAAGGTCTTCTACAGCGCCGACCCCACCAACTACGGCCAGGACGACCGCTACGGAGCGGCCAACGCCAATGTGCCGGGCGAGGTCCCCTTCAAGCCGGTGAGCGGCGAGATCGTCACCACCAACACGCAGAACAACCCCTACTTCAACCGCAACACCACCAACGAGGTCGACTTCGCCCGCACCGGCGCCGACGGCACCGGCACCGCCAACTTCGAGGTGCAGACCGCCAACGAGGCCCCGCACCTCGGCTGCGGCTCCCCGGTGACGAAGAACGGCGTCACCAAGCCCCGCTCCTGCTGGCTGGTGATCGTCCCGCAGGGCCACCTCGACCTCGACGGCAAGCCCTACGCCGACCAGAGCCAGGTCAACGCGGGCTCCCCGGTCTCCTCCACCAACTGGAAGAACCGCGTGGCGATCCCGCTCGGCTTCAACGCCGTCGGCACCGACTGCGCCCTCGGCGCGGACGAGATCCCCACCACCGGCAGCGAGTTGGCGGCCGACGCGATGACCAGCTGGCAGACCGCCCTGTGCCCGACCGGGAAGGTGTACGGCTACACCGAGCTCGGCGAGCCGGACGCCCGCGCCCGGCTGAGCAACGACGGCTCCTCCGGACTGGCCTTCACCACACGGGCGTTGGGCACCGACCCGGGCACGACCGCGCCGGACGACCCCGCCGTGTACGCGCCCACCGCGCTCTCCGGCACCGTCATCGGCTTCACCATCGAGCGCAGACCCAAGGCCGACGCCTCCGAGGCGACGAGGAAACTCGCCGGAAGCATCGTACGGTCGATCGACCTCAATCCCCGGCTGGTCGCCAAGCTGCTCACCGAGTCCTACCGCAACTCCCCCTGGGGCGCGATCAGCGGCAGCACGGTCGCGAACGGCTACGGCTGGGCGAAGAACAACCCGGCCGGTCTGGCGAGCGACCCCGAATTCATCGCGCTCAACCCGGAGTTCGCGGAACTCTCGGTCGCCGAGACCCCCGCCACCGACACCGACCTGCTCACCTCGCTCGGCCACTCCGACTCGGCCCGCGCGGTGTGGCAGTGGGTCACCGCCGACCAGGACGCGCGCCGCTTCCTCGCCGGGGTGTCCGACGACTGGGGGATGCGGGTCAACCCGTACTTCTCCACCAACCCGGACGTGAACCCGACCGACTTCACCTTCGACCCGGCCGACACGGACACCTACCCGAAGAGCGACCCCTGGTGCACGGTCCCGCCCGGCACCGGCGCGACCGACAAGCAGTGCATGATCGACTTCCATCCGTACGTGTCCGACATGCACTCCGGCGCGCTGCACACCCTGCGGGTCGACGGCCTGTGGAAGGCGACCTGGGACCCGCTGGCCAGCCCGCCGGCGTACAAGAGCCCCGGCCCGCAGACGGTCGGCTCCCGGTTCATGATCACGGTGACGGACGCGGTCTCCGCCGCGCGCTACGGGCTCGGTACCGCCCGGCTGTTGAACACCGCCGGCAAGTACGTCGCCCCCACCGACGCCTCCCTGACGGCCGCCGCCACGAGCGCCTCCGGCGCGGGGGCCGCCGAGGTCAGTCCGGCCAAGGCCACCGCGAAGGGGGCGTACCCGCTCGCGCAGATCGTGTACGCGGCGGCGCGTCCTGCGGAGCTCTCGGCCAAGGTGCGTGCGGAGTACGCCGGGCTGCTCCGGTATGCCGCCGGCAAGGGGCAGGTCACCGGGGCGGACCCGGGGCGGTTGCCGGTGGGGTACGCACCGCTCTCCGAGAAGCTGCGCACCCGCACGCTGGCCGCCGCGGACGCGCTCCAGCGGTACAAGGGCGGTTCCACGGGCGGGGGTTCGGGGTCGTCGGGCGGCTCGACCGGGGGTGGCTCGGGGACGGACGGTTCGTCGGCCGGTGCCGGGTCCTCCGGGGGCGGTGACGTGTCGGGCGGCTCGACCGGCGGTGGTGCCAGTGCCACGCCCAGCGGTGGGCCCTCGTACGACGGTGGCAAGGCCGTACAGACCACGGCCACGGGTGACACTCCGGCCGATCCGGCGAATCCGCTGCGGTATGCCGTGCCGGCGGGCGCGGCGTTGGGGGCGGTTGCCGGTGCGGGGGCGCCCTTTGCCGGCGGGCGTCAGTTGTCGATCACCAGCACGATTGCGGCACTACGTCGTCTGCGGGTCCGTCGTGGCTGGTCGCGCCCACGCGGCGGAGCCGCAAATTAGCACAGCCCCGCGCCCCTGACGGGGCGCCCCACCTAGGGGCGTAAAGAGTGCCCCGGAGCCACATGGCTCCCCATGAGCGGCCGTCCGCCCCGAAAGGCAGTCGGGGCGGGCGGCTCGTACCACCCTGCCAGATCCACTCCTTCGCACAGTCACGGAGACTCTCCATGCGCACTACGCGCTACACGGCGACGCTGGTCGCCGCCGCCGTGGTGGCCGGCGGCCTGGCTCTGTCGAGCCCGGCGTACGCCGACCCGACCCCCGCCGGCACCTTCCGCCAGCTCGTCGGCGTGGGTTCCGACACCACCCAGGACGTGCTCAACGCGCTGGCCGGCGACACCGTCAACGGCAAGAGCTACAGCACGACCGCCGTGAAGTCGGCGTCCGGGGCGGGTGTCGCCTCGTACGACGCGATCGGCTCGGCCACCGTCCAGACCCGTACGGGCGGTCCGTCCTTCACCCGCCCCAACGGCTCGGGGCCCGGCCGCACCGCGCTCAGCATGTCGCTGACCGGCGACAAGTTCCCCAACGGCAACGGCGTCGCCATCCCCGGGCAGGTCGACTTCGCCCGCTCCTCCGGCGGTCCGAGCGCCTCCGGCACCGCCCTGACCTACATCCCGTTCGCGCGGGACGCGGTCGGTCTCGCGGTGCGCGGCTCGGGCCTCGACACGCTGACGGTCGACCAGCTGCACGAGCTCTACAAGGCAGGCAGCGATCACAAGCTCAACGGCGTGACCGTGCACCCGGTGCTGCCGCAGAGCGGCTCCGGCACCCGTAAGTTCTTCCTCGGCGCGATCGGCCTGGGCGAGGACACGATCGACACCAGCCTGCCGACCGTCCAGGAGAACCAGGCGAACGCCGCCCTCACCCAGGACGGCGCGCTCGTCCCGTTCTCCGTGGGCAGCTGGATCGCCCAGAACAACGGCATCGCGCCCGACTACAGCAGCACCGCGGTCGCCGCCGGCGGCCACCTGGCGAGCATCAAGCTGCCCACCGACACGGGCGGCGTCACCAGCCCGGTCACCACGGTGGACGGCAAGCTCGCGCCGGTCCCCCACTACTACGAGAACTCCACCTTCGGCCGCGACGTCTACAACGTCGTCCCGACCCGGGCCGTCGACCCGACCAGCGTCTTCTTCGACAAGGACCTCTACGACGTCTTCGTCACCAGCGGCACCCACGAGGCCGCCCTGGCCTCCGACAGCTCCGAGCAGGTCATCTCGGACTTCGGCTTCCTGAACGAGTCGTACAACGGCTCGGTCAACCTCACCAAGCACGCCAAGCAGGGCGGCCTGGAGATCAGCGGCCTGACCGCCGGGGTGCCGGACGCGCCCAAGCTCACCACCACCCCGGGCGACAAGAGCGTCAAGCTGAGCTGGACCGCGCCCGCGTCCAACGGCCAGCCCGTCACCGACTACCGCGTCACGCTGACCGGTTCGGACGGCGCCGTCGTCGCCACCAAGGACCTGCCGGCGACCACGAAGACGTACACCTTCTCGGGTCTGGCGCTGGGCAAGTACACCGCCTCCGTCGGCGCCGCGAACATCATCGGCACCGGCAAGGCGGCCACCTGGACCGGCTCGGTCAAGTACAAGAGCACCACGACCGCGTCCGTCGGCACGACCGCGTACGGCAAGGCCCCGAAGGTCGCCGTCACCGTCGCCGGCAGCCACGGTGTCGCCGCGACCGGCAAGGTCACCGTGAAGGAGGGCTCCACCGTCCTCGGCACGGCCACCCTGAACAGCGCCGGCAAGGCCACCGTCGCCCTGTCCAGCCACCTCAAGGTCGCCACGCACAGCCTGACCGTGTCCTACCCGGGCACCAGCAAGCTCAACGCCTCCTCGGCGGCCCTCTCCCTGAAGGTCACCAAGGCGTCCGCGGCGGTCAGTACCAGCGCGCCGGCCTCCATCGGCCACACCGCCCGCGCCAAGGTCTCCGTCAAGGTGACCGCGACCGGCACCACCCCGGGCGGCACGGTCAAGGTCTACGACGGCACCAAGCTGCTCGCCACCGGAACCCTGAGCGGCGGCAAGGTCACCGTGACGCTGCCCAAGCTCGCCAAGGGCAAGCACACTCTGCACGCCGTGTACTCGGGCTCGTCGACGGTGAACGCCAAGACCGGCGCGAACTTCTCCATCAAGTCCACCTGATCTCTCTCCCTGATCCCTCTTCCTGACCCCACTTCCTGATCTCCCTTCTCCGGCGGGCTGCCGGGGACCCGTTCCCCGGCAGCCCCTTGGATCCGAGACCGAAGATCCGACACCGACCCATCGAAGGAGGCGGGCCTCGCCGTGACGGTCGCCGTACCTCTCACGCTCACGCGCGCCCGGAGCGTCACCGTCGTCCGCCATCTCGCCCGGGGCGGCCTGCTGAGCCTCGCCGCCCTGCTGCTCGGCATCACCGCACAGCTGCTGCTGGTCAGCGGGATCCAGGAACACTCCGCCCAGCACGCCGCGTTCGACGAACTGCGCGACCGACTCGCCCTGGGCACCGCCCCGGTGGCCCAGACCGACCAGGAGGGCCGGCTGCTCGCGCCCGGCACCCCGGTCGCCCTGCTCGCCGTCCCCGCGCTGGGCACGAGCCAGGTCGTCCTGGAGGGCACCGACTCCGCCGTGCTGACCGACGGGCCCGGCCACCGCCGGGACACCCCCATGCCGGGCCAGGCCGGCACCAGCGTCCTGATGGGCCGCGCCGCGGCCTACGGCGGCCCCTTCGGGCGGCTCGGCTCGCTCGCCGCGGGGGACCGGTTCACCGTGACCACTGGGCAGGGCAAGGCGACGTACCAGGTCAGCGGCGTACGCCGGGCCGGTGATCCGGCGCCCGCCCCCGTGGCCGCCGGCAAGGGCCGGCTGGTCCTGGTCACCGCCACCGGTCCGCGCTTCGCGCCGGGCGGCGTCCTGCGGGTCGACGCCGACCTGGTCTCGCCGGCCTTCCAGACCCCCTCCGCGGTCATCCGCTCCGGCACTCTGCCGGCCGCCGAGGAACCCCTCGCCCACCCGTCCGGGGTGCCCTGGCCGCTGGTGATGTGGCTGCAGGCGCTGCTGCTCACGGCGGTCGCCGCCGTCTGGGCCTGGCACCGCTGGGGCCGTCACCAGACCTGGATCGTCTTCGCTCCCGTCGTCGCGGTCCTGGGCCTCCAGGTCGCCACCCGCACCACCGAACTGCTGCCGAATCTGCTGTGAACCGAGGTAACAGAACGTGACCGACACCGCCGAACTCCCCGCCCTGCCGGGCCTTCCCGGCCCCGCGGCCGCCGTCGAGGCCGCCGCCCCCGCCACCCTGGAGGCCCGCGCGGTCTCCGCCTGGTTCGGCACCCACCAGGTGCTCAGCCGGGTCTCGCTGACCATGCCCGCGGGCCGGGTCACCGCCCTCATCGGCCCGTCGGGCTGCGGCAAGTCGACGTTCCTGCGCACCCTCAACCGCATGCACGAGCTGATCCCGGCCGCGCAGTTCGCGGGCGAGGTGCTCTTCGAGGGCGAGGACGTCTACGACCCCTCGTGGCGGCTGACCGACGCCCGCCGCAGGATCGGCATGGTCTTTCAGAAGCCGAACCCGTTCCCCGCGATGTCGATCTACGACAACGTGGTGGCCGGGCTGCGCCTGACCGGTGTGCGCGTGAGCCGCCGTACCCGCGACGAGCTGGTCGAGGAGTCGCTGACCCGGGCCGGCCTGTGGAAGGAGGTCCGCGACCGGCTGCGCAAGCCCGGCGGCGCGCTCTCCGGCGGCCAGCAGCAGCGCCTGTGCATCGCCCGGGCGCTCGCGGTACGGCCCCGGGTACTGCTGATGGACGAGCCGTGCTCGGCGCTCGACCCGACGTCCACCCGACGGGTCGAGGAGACCATCCAGGAGCTGGCCGGTGAGGTCACGGTCGTGATCGTCACCCACAACATGCAGCAGGCCGCCCGCGTCTCCCAGCAGTGCGCCTTCTTCCTCGCCGAGCAGGGCACACCCGGCGGCATCGTCGAGGCGGGCCCCACGGACGACATCTTCGGCACCCCGAAGGACCGCCGGACGGCCGACTACGTGGCGGGCCGCTTCGGCTGACACCCGTTTTGGGCCATTCGGGTGGATAATCGATGGTATGAGTACCGCCACGTATGTTCTGGCGGCGACGTCGAGCCAGACACTCGACCTGGTCGCCGCGTTCGTCGGTGGCCTGGTCGTCGCGGGCCTGCTGGTCTGGGCTGTGCAGTTCGGCGTGCGGGTCGGGGACCGCGAGCTCCCGCGCCCCGCCCCCGACGACCAGCCCCACCTTCCCGCCACCGGCCCGGTGCGGGAGATGCGCGAGATGCGCGAGCCGGACGAGATGCCGCACACGGAGGGCGGGGAGCGGCTGATGCCGCACGACCTCCACCACTCAGGCAGCAGAACGGGCAAGGACCAGCGCCGCCGTCGCTGGCTGCCCGGCTCCAGCGGCTCCTTCGGCGGGGGCGGCCTCGGACACGTCTGACGCCGTCAGCGCCCGGCCCGGGCGAACTCCCGCAGGAACACCGCCTCCACCCGGGCCATGTGCTCGATCTCGGACGGATCCACACTCTCGTTGGGCGCGTGGATCAGGCACCGCGGTTCCTCCACGCCCATCAGCACGATCTCGGCGCGCGGGTAGGTAGCGGCGAGCACGTTGCACAGCGGGATGGAGCCGCCCTGGCCGAGGAAGGCCAGCGGCTTGCCGTAGACCTCGCGCATCGCCGTGCCGAGCGCGGTGTACGCCGGTCCGTCGGTGGCCGCCCGGAAGGGGGCGCCCGTGCCCTCGGTCTCGACGGTGACATGGGCACCCCAGGGGGCCGCCTCCGTCAGATGCCGGGTGAGGGCCTCGCGGGCCGCCTCGGCGTCCGTGCCCGGCGGCACGCGCAGGCTGACGCGGGCGCGCGCGGAGGGCGGTACGGCGGCGGCCGAGCCGACCACCGGCGGGCAGTCGATGCCGAGGACGGTCACGGCGGGGCGGGCCCAGAGACGGTCGGCGACCGTGCCGGTGCCGGTCAGGCGTACGCCGTCGAGCACGCCGGCGTCCTCGCGGAACTGTGCCTCGTCGTAGCCGACGCCGTCCCAAGTGCCCTCGCAGTCAAGGCCGTCGACAACAGTCGCGCCGGTCTCCGGGTCCCGGAGCGTGGACAGCAGCTGGATCAGCGCGGCGAGGGCGTCGGGCGCGGGGCCGCCGAACATGCCGGAGTGGATCTCGCCCCGGAGCGTCTCGACGGTGACGACGAGGTTGGCGAGGCCGCGCAGGGTGACGGTGGCGGTGCCGGTGCCGACCTCCGCGTTGCCGGTGTCGCACACCAGCAGGGCGTCGGCGAGGAACTGCTCCGGGTGCCGGGCGACGTACTGCTCCAGGCCGCCCGTGCCCTGTTCCTCCGAGCCCTCCGCGACGAACTTCAGCCCCACCGGGATGTCGTCGCCGAGCGCGCGCAGCGCGGTGAGGTGCATGACGACGTTGCCCTTGCAGTCGGCGGTGCCGCGCCCGTACCAGCGGCCGTCGGCAGCTTCGGTGAGGGTGAAGGGCGGGGTCTTCCAGGCGGTCTCGTCGAGCGGGGGCTGGACGTCGTAGTGGCAGTAGAGCAGGACGGTCGGCGCGCCGGGCGGGGGCGGGCGGTGGCCGATCACGGCGTGGCTGCCGTCCGGGGTCTCGACGAGGTGGACATCGCGCAGCCCGGCGCCGGTGAACGCGTCGGCGACCCACTGGGCGGCCCGCCGGCACTCCTCGGGCGGGTACTGGCGCGGGTCGGCGACGGAGGGGATGGCGACGAGTTCGGTGAGGTCGGCCTTGGCGCGGGGCATCAACGCGGCGATTTTCGCCGCCAGTTCATCCGCGGTCGGTTCGGGCGCGGTGGGTTCCGTCATCGTCGTCAGCGCCTCACCGTGTCGTCGGTCTTGAGGTCGTCGAGCTTGTCCTTGATCTTGTCGACCTTGTCCGGGCAGTAGATCTCCAGGATCTTGGCCTCGGCCCGCAGCGCCTTGGCGTCGCCGATGATCGGCCGCTGGCCCACGAACGCGGCGCCGTTGGAGATGTTGGTCTTCCACTGCGCCGACTTCAGGGCGCTCGCCGGGTCCTTGCAGACCAGACCGCCGTCGGTGCCCAGCGAGCGTTCGATCACCCCGGTGTCGGGGCGCGGGTAACCGGCGTCCTCGGCCGCGTCGGCGAGCCGATTCGCCTTCTTCGCGGCCTCGTTGTCGCTCTTGACGTTGTTGTACTGGACGATCCCGGCGATCATCAGCCCGACCAGGAGGACGACGGCGCCGACGTAGATCCACTTGTGCTCAGAGGCGAACCGGGTCGGGCTCATGACGCGTCACCGCCCTCGGTGCGCCAGCCGGGTCTGCGCAGTTTCAGGAAGGCCAGCGGGATCAGCAGACCGAGGATGACCAGACCGCCGCCGACGATCCCGATGTACGACCAGACGCTGCCGCCGCCGAACTGCGAGGGCGGCACGAATCCGATGGCGAGGGCGGCGACCGAGGCGAGCAGGCCGACCGTGCACAGCAGGTGCAGGGCGGGGACGCGGTAGCCGCGCGGGTGGTCGGGCCGGGTCTTCCTGAGGCGCATCGCGGCGACGAACATCAGCAGGTAGACGATGAGGTACACCTGCGTGGTGATCGTCGAGAAGATCCAGTAGACATTGGAGACGTTCGGCAGCAGCGCGTACATCAGCGCGATGGCCGAGGTGACGACGCCTTGCGTGACGAGGATGTTCTGCTGGATGCCGTGCTTGTTCAACTGCTGGAGGAACGGCGGCAGATAGCCCTCGCTGCGGGAGATCTCCAGGAGGCCCTTGGAGGGTCCGGCCAGCCACGTCAGCATCCCGCCCAGCGAGGCCGATACGAGCATCACGGCGGCGATCGGGGTCATCCAGCCGATGTGGAAGTACGCGAAGAACGCGTCGAAAGCCTGCATCACCCCGGCGGTCAGGCTGAGTTGGTCGCCGGGCACCACCCAGCTGATGGCGAGGGCGGGCAGGATGAAGATGAGCAGCACGAGCCCCATCGCCAGGAACATCGACTTCGGGTACTCCTTGGCCGGGTCCTTCAGCGAGGACACGTGCACGGCGTTCATCTCCATGCCGGAGTAGGACAGGAAGTTGTTGACGATCAGCACCAGGCTCGCCAGCCCCGTCCAGGCGGGCAGCAGATGGCTGCTGGTCATGGGCGCGGCCGAGCCGTTGCCCTGCCCGAGGAAGACCATGCCGAGCACGACGAGCAGGGTGCCGGGCACGAGCGTCCCGATCACGAGCCCCCAACTGGACAGCCCGGCAAGGGCCTTGGTCCCGCGCGAGGACACCCACACCCCGGTCCAGTACAGGATCATGATGACGATCGCCGTGTAGAGGCCGTTGGAGGCCAGGGACGGATCGATGACGTACGAGATGGTGCTCGCGACGAAGGCGAGCAGGCTCGGGTAGTAGAAGATCGTCATCGCGAACTGGCACCACACGGCGAGGAACCCGAGCGGTTTGGACAGGCCCTCGCTCACCCACCGGTAGACACCGCCCGACCAGCCGGACGCCAGCTCGGCGGAGACCAGCGCGGTCGGCAGCAGGAAGACGATCGCCGGCACCAGGTAGAGGAACACACAGGCGAGCCCGTACACGGCCATCGTCGGTGCGGCCCGCAGACTGGCCACCGACGAGGTGGTCATCAGCGCCAGCGTCACCCAGCTGAGCCTCGGCGCGGCCACCTGTCTCGCCCTCGCCCGCGCCTGCACCTGCGCTTTCGGCAGATCGGCGGGTACGTCCATCGATGCCATCGACCCTCCAGAGACCGGCTCGGGAACCCCAGCCTCGGCTGGGACACCGGGCGACGCCGGATGGGTGGGGCCGTTCGGGTGACGGCGATCGCGGTGGGCATGGTGGACTCGGCTCGGGACGTCAGGGTTCGATCAGGCCATCCAGAAGAAGACCGCCGTCATCCGCTTCTCCTCCAGCGTCGTGCCGGAGTAACCCGTCGCGCTGTGCACGAGGTTGGCGTTGTAGAGGAGCAGGCGGTTGTACTTGTGCGGGACGCGTACGTCCTCCTCGAACGCGTCCGGGGCCACGAACCGCGTGCCGAGGGCCTCGACGAGGTTGTTGTGCGGGGCCTGGACGACGTTGCCGCCGAGGCGGCCGCCCGGCATGGACTGGCGGTAGAAGCTCGTCCCGCAGTCCTTGGGCACGGCCGGGTTGAGGTAGAGCACCGCCGCGTACCGGCACAGCGCGCGCGAGTCGGTGTGCGGACGCGGCTCGCTCTCGCCCTCGCCGACGACCTGGACGCAGTTGTGGTTGAGGGTGCCGCCGCCGGGCGCCCGCTGCACCCACAGCTCCTTCGCGCCGGTCGCCTTCTTCACCAGCCGCTCCACGCGGGCGAGTTCGGCGGGTTCCAGGCCCGGCATGGTGCGCAGCCCGGGCCAGGTCTCCGAGGTGTACGGGTAGCCCTCGACCCAGTCGTCCTTGGCCAGGCAGCGCTCGCGTACGGCGTCCACCTCGGGCAGGACGTCGTCGAGGACCCAGTAGTCACGGCCCTTGGTGGGCTTGCGGTACGGCAGGACCGGGAGCGTGGGGGGAGCAGCGGGGCGGCCTGCGGGGATCCTGGGGGGCTGCTGTGGGGGCATGCCGCGAATCTAGGGCGGGGGTCCGTATGGACTCTCCCGCGAACTCGTCCGGAATCTCCCGCGAGTTGGTCAACAAACCGTCAACCGGTCGTCATGGGAGTGACCGAGGACACGTGCCACTTTGCCTCGGCTTTACCAAAACCGGCGAGTCGGAGGGCTCCCGCAGCCGTACTTCTCCCTGTCCGACCCCACCGTGCTCGGTGGGACCCCCGACCGGGCAGGAGGCACGGTGCGCTTTTCGCGGAATGCGACGGGAACTCTCTTTGTGGGCGGTGCGCTGACGTTGACACTCGCCGCCCTCGCCTACCCGTCGATGCTCGGAGTGAGCACCGTCTCGACCGCGCAGGACAGAATCATCGCCAACACCCAGTGGGGGCCGCTGACGGAAGGCGACCGCGACTTCGTGGTCAAGGTGCGCGCGGCCGGCCTGTGGGAGTACCCCGTGGGCCAGATCGGCCTGAAGAAGGGGACCAACAAGGGAGTGCTGACCGCCTCGCAGCACCTGATCGACGGCCACGCGGCACTGGACACCACCTGCCGCAAGATCGCCCCGATGCTGGGCATCACGCTGCCCAACCTGGCGAGTCCCCAGCAGCAGGGCTTCGTCAACACCCTGAACGCGGACAGCGGCGCGCAGTTCGACCAGGACTTCGCCAACATCCTGCGGATCACGCACGGTTCGATCTTCAACACGGTGGCGAAGGTCCGGTCCACGACCAAGAACAGCCTGGTGCGCGCCCTGGCCGACCAGGCCAACAACACGGTCCTGGACCACATCACGGTCATGGAGAAGACCGGCCTGGTGAACTTCGACACGTCTCTGTTCACGCAGACCACCCCGCCGAAGCTGCCCAAGACCGACCTGACCCCGCCGGCGCCGCCCGCGGGCCAGCAGCCGATCGTGCTCACCCCGCCGCCGAACGCCACCTCCACGCCGGTGGACATCGACGGCCTCTCGGGCGGCGGCGCGGCGGCCCCCAGCCCCACCCCGACGGTCGGCTGACCCGCGGGCGTACCGCTCAACCCAGCCAGACAGTCGTGTCCGGGTCGATCGACCCCGCTGCCGACGGCCCGCTGCTCAGCAGCACCTCGCCGGCCGGCAGCGGTACGGCCGCCCCGGACAGGTTGGTCACACACCGCCAGCCGTCCCCGCGCACGAAGTCCAGCACTCCGGCCGGAGCGTCCGGGGTCCAGGTCAGCGCCTCGCCCGCGAGCAGCTTGCGGCGCAGCTTCAGGGCGGCCCGGTACAGCTCCAACGTGGAGCCCTCCGTGCCGTCCTGCGCCTCGACGGCGTACCCGCCGAAGCTCTCCGGCTGCGGCAGCCAGGCCGCGCCCGCCCCGAAGCCGTACGAGGGCCCGGTCCGGGTCCACGGGAGCGGCACCCGGCAGCCGTCGCGGCCCTTGTTGACATGGCCCGTCTGTTCCCAGACCGGGTCCTGGAGCACCTCGAAGGGCAGGTCGGCGACCTCGGGCAGACCGAGTTCCTCGCCCTGGTAGACGTACGAGGATCCCGGCAGCGCCAGCATGAGCAGGGTCGCCGCCCGGGCCCGGCGCAGCCCCGCGACCGGGTCGATCTCGGGTGCGTGGCCGCCGGACAGCAGCCAGGCGTTGTCGTCGGTGCCGGGCGGGAGGATCAGCCGGGAGGCGTGCCGTACGACGTCGTGGTTGGAGAGCACCCAGGTGGCGGAGGCGCCGGCGGCCCGCGCGGTCGCCAGCGAGCCGGTGATGACCTCGCGCAGTTCGTCCGCGTCCCAACCGGCCTGGAGGTACTCGAAGTTGAAGGCCTGGCCCAGTTCGTCAGGTCGTGCGTAGAGGGCGCGGCGGGCGCCCGGGACCCAGGCCTCGGCGACGGCCATGCGGGGCGGGGTGTAGGAGTCGAGAATGCGGCGCCAGTCGCGGTAGATGGCGTGCACCTCGTCGCGGTCGTAGAACGGGTGGGTGCCGGGCGCGAGTTGGGCCAGCGCGGCCTCGCCGCTCAGTTCGGGGTCGCCGAGGTCGCGCAGCGGTTCGCGCAGGTCCTTGGCGAGGGCGTGGGCGACGTCCACGCGGAAACCGTCGACACCGCGGTCGGACCAGAAGCGCAGGGTGGTGCGGAAGTCCTCGCGGACCTCCTCGTGGTCCCAGTTCAGGTCCGGCTGCTCGGGGGTGAACAGGTGGAGGTACCACTGGCCGTCGGGCACCCGGCGCCAGGCGCTGCCGCCGAAGACGGACTGCCAGTCGGTGGGCGGGAGTTCGCCGTGCGCGCCGCGGCCGTCGTGGAAGACGTAGCGGGCGCGGGCGGGCGAGCCGGGGCCCGCGGCCAGGGCCTCCTGGAACCAGGGGTGCAGATGCGAGGTGTGGTTGGGCACCAGGTCGACGATCAGCTTGAGGCCGAGCCGATGGGCCTCGGCGACCATCGCGTCGAAGTCGGCGAGGCTGCCCAGGCGCGGGTCGACATCCCGGTAGTCGGCCACGTCGTAGCCGCCGTCGGCGAGTTCGGAGGGGTAGAACGGGCTGAGCCACAGGGCGTCCACGCCCAGCCCGGCGAGATGGGTCAGGCGCTCGGTGACGCCCCTGATGTCACCGAGCCCGTCGCCGTCGGCGTCCGCGAAGCTGCGCGGATAGACCTGGTAGACGACGGCCTGGCGCCACCAGTCGGGGTTCCTGGAGGAAAGGTCGGTCACGGTTCCCCTTCGGGATCGAGCCGGATCGGAGTAGATCGTTCCCTGTGTGATGGTTTTGTAATGACTCTTGAACTTTCCGTGCGTCACCGCAAGTTGACATGCCTCAGCGGCTCGAACCACCATGAGGGCACGCTGTGCCGCAAGTGACCAATGGGGCCAGTGTCTCTCTTCTGCCTTTCCTCTGCTCTCTCTGAGCTCCTGAGATGGGACATCCATGTCTATAGCCAGACCTGTCACCGCGCGCCGCCTGCTGGGGACGGGCGCCGCGTCGCTCGTCCTGTGTGCCGCTTCCGTGGCCGGTGCCTCCGGTGCCTTCGCCCACGGCGGTACGCCCGGCGGTGACGGCTGGAAGTCCGGCGGCTCGTACAAGCCCGGCACCGGCGCGGGCACCGAGACCGGCACCGACCGCTGCGAGTTCTCGCTCGACGGCACGAGCTTCTTCCCCTCGGTGAAGGTCGACGACCAGAACCTCAAGCCCACCGACGACGGCAAGATCCACATCAAGGTCCGCGCCGCCGGTGACGCCGCCACCTGCACCGCCTCGCTGGCTTCCTACATCGCCCACGGCCCGACCTTCGCCACCTCCGGCGAGCAGGTCTTCGTCGACTTCGACACCGTGACGGTCAAGCAGGGCCAGACCGACTCGCTCGACATCGCGGTGCCGGACGCGGGCTGCTTCGCGCAGATCGACCTGTACCGCGGCGCGGTCAAGTTCGACGGCGAGAAGGACGCGAACGACGGCTTCGAGCACGGCGACCTGCCGATCGGTCCCGACCGCCCGGTCATCAAGGACAAGCTGATCGCGGCCTGGAACGGCGGCACGAAGGACTGCTCGAAGACCCCGGAGACCACCCCGCCGGCCACGCCGCCGGCCGGGGAGACGACCCCGCCGGCGGAGGAGACCACCCCGCCCGCGTCGGAGTCCACCCCGCCGGCCGAGGAGAGCACCCCTCCCGCCGAGGAGTCCACCCCGCCCGCCTCGGAGTCGACGACCCCCGCCGCGCCCACGCCGAACGGCGGTGGCGGTGGTGACCTCGCCGAGACCGGTGGCGGCAGCAGCAGCGGCATCATCGCGGGCGGCGCGGCAGCGCTCCTCGCTGCGGGCGCGGCGATCGTCGTCGCGACGAAGCGCCGCCGCGCGACGCGCGCCTGACCAGGCCCGCACCCCAGCCTTTCTGACCCGTCCCCATGACGAACGCCCCGGAGTCCTTCTCTCTCCGGGGCGTTCGGCTTGTCCTGCCCTAGACGGAAGGCGCACCTTCGCGGCCGGGCTCCACCGTGTCCAGGTACAGCTTCACGAAGCGCGGCACGTCCACGTCCAGGGCCACGTCGACGAGGTCGCGGGGGCGGGTGCCGTCGTGGATCTCGGACTCGCCGGGGCGGGGGCGGCGGTCGACGATCGTCTGCCCTCGGGTGGGCCCGGGAGCGAGGGAGACCTCGACCGGGAGGAGTCGGGTCGTGATGCCGGCCGGGTCGACGACCGTGCAGACCGCGCCCGCGTCGCCGATGCCGCCGCCCGGGTCGTCGCCGTCGGCGTCGGGAGTGGCCGGACGGTGGGAGAGCAGGTCGCCGGCGAGGCGGGCGGCCGGATCGGCGCTCGCGCGCAGCCGCCGTACGTCCGGGCCGGGCACGACGACCCGCTGGAACACGTCGAGGCCGTACATCGTGATCGGCACCCCCGCCGTGAGCAGCACCGCCGCCGCCTCCGGGTCGTGCCAGACGTTGAACTCGGCGACCGCCGTGGCGTTCCCGGTCGCCACCGCGCCGCCCATGAAGACGATCCGCTCGATGTTGCGGACGACCTCGGGGTGCGTGCGCAGCAGCAGGGCGATGTTGGTCAGGGGCGCCGTCGGGATCAGGGTGACCGGGCGCGGGGAGGCGAGGATCTCGCGGTGCAGCAGGGTCACCGCGTCCACGTCGGCGGGGGCCCGGGTCGGGGTGGGCAGGCCGGGGAGGTCGCCCATGCCGTCCGCGCCGTGCACGTGCCGGGCCGAGCGGGCCGGTTCGATCAGCGGGCGCTCGGCACCGCGGGCCACCGGGACGTCCCCGGCGCCCGCGATCTCCAGCACGGTCAGCGTGTTGCGGACCACCCCGTCGACGTCCGTGTTCCCGGCGACACAGGTCACCGCCCGCAGATCGAGGCCCGGTTGCCGGACGGCGAACAGCAGGGCGAGCGCGTCGTCGACCCCCGTGTCGCAGTCGATGATCACCGGGATGGGCTGGTCGGTCACCTCGGGAGTCCTTCCGTAGAGCCGCTGCCTGGACGGACGGAGCCGTCGCCCCGGCAGAGGTGTCGGCTCGACCTTATGCGTCCGTGGTCACTCCCGGTCACTCCCACAGGCCGGTTCCGCGGGCCGCGGCCCGCTCGCCGATCCGGTGCAGCAGCTCGTCGCCCGGCAGCACGCCCGGCTTGCGCCCGTCCCGCAGCCGTACGGCGGCCCGCCCGCCCTCGGCCTCCCGCGCCCCGATCACCGCCTGGTACGGCACCAGGCGCGCCGCGCGGATCCGGGCACCGAGGCTGCCGTCGCCGACGACCTCCGCCCGCAGCCCCCGCGCGAGCGCCGCCCGCGCCAACCGCTCGGCCGCCTCCTCCTGCTCCGCCGACACCGGCAGCACCACCAGCTGCACCGGGGCCAGCCAGACCGGGAACGCCCCGCCGTGCACCTCGACCAGCTGCGCCACCGCCCGCTCCACGCTCCCGATGACACTGCGGTGCACCATCACCGGGCGGTGCTTCGCACCGTCGGCGCCGATGTAGTGCAGGTCGAAGCGCTCGGGCTGGTGGAAGTCGATCTGGACGGTGGAGAGGGTGGACTCGCGGCCCGCCGCGTCGGCGATCTGCACGTCGATCTTGGGCCCGTAGAAGGCGGCCTCGCCCTCGGCCTCCTCGTACTCGACGCCCGCCTCGGCCAGCACCTCCCGCAGCAGGGCGGTGGCCCGCGCCCACAGGTCCGGGTCGGCGACGTACTTGCCGCCCTCGCCCGGCAGGGAGAGCCGGTAGCGGTGGGCGCGCAGGCCGAGATCGTCGTAGGCGCGGGCGATCAGCCGCAGGGCCGAGGCCGCCTCCTCGACCGCCTGGTCCAGGGTGCAGAAGATGTGCGCGTCGTTGAGCTGGATGGCCCGTACCCGGGTCAGACCGCCGAGCACGCCGGACAGCTCGGAGCGGTACATGCCGCCCAACTCCGCGATACGGAGCGGGAGTTCGCGGTAGCTGTGGGAACGGGAGCGGTAGATCAGGGCGTGATGCGGGCAGAGGCTGGGGCGCAGAACGACCTCCTCCGCGCCGAGTCTCATCGGCGGGAACATGTCCTCGCTGTAGTGCGACCAGTGGCCCGAGATCTCGTACAGCTCGCGCTTGCCGAGCACCGGCGAGTACACGTGCCGGTAGCCGGCCGCGCGCTCCGCCTCCCGGACGTACTCCTCCAGGGTGTGCCGCACGAGGGCGCCGTCGGGCAGCCAGTACGGGAGGCCCGCGCCGATCAGGGGGTCGGTGTCGAAGAGGTCGAGTTCGCGGCCGAGACGGCGGTGGTCGTGGGGCGCGGGGGCCGACGGGTCGTGGGCGGTGGACTCGTGGGACATGGCGGGCTCCTCGTTTAGGTGCCGGGCGAGGAGCCGATGGGCGACGGAAAACCCCGGGGCACTCGCCCCGGGGCTTCGGTCATCCAGTCGTGGATCAGCGCGCCGGGACACTCTCCGGCGTCGTCGTGAGGGACGGCTGGGCGCGCTTCATGCGGTCCACGGTAGCCAGGGGCGGGGTGCGGGTGCCACGCAATATCGGGGCCGAGCACGGACGCCCCCAAGTGCCCGGGTAACCCGGACGGCCCGGCTCGCTGGTGGAGCGCCGGACGCGGTGATCCCTTGGAGGCGTACCCGACTCCCCGCCCGTCTCCCAGGAGGCTCCGATGCCCCGTCCCCCGGCCCGCGTCCTCGTCGCCTCCGCGCTCTCGGCGGGCACCCTGCTCACGGCGTCGGCCTGCCTCAGTACGCCGCCGCAGGCGCACGCGCCCCTGCCCACGATCCCGTCCTCGGCGCCTCCGTCCGCGTCCCTGTCCGCCCCGGCCGCGGTGACCACGCCCGACGGTCTCACCACCGCGCAGGCCCAGGCCGCCCTGGTCACCGAGGCGGACCTCGGCGATCCGTGGGCGCCGACCCAGGGCGCGGCGACCTGGCGGGACGCCCTGCTCAAGGCGACCACGGACGCGCCGGACTGCCGGCGGCTGCTCGACGCGCTGTACGCCGACGACCTGTTCGGCAAGGACGCCCGGCCGCGGGCCGCGACCGGCCTCGACGACACCATGGACGAGGCCCAACTGCGGTACCAGGTGCTCGCCCTGCCACCCGCCGAGGTCGACCGGACGCTGGCCTGGCTGAAGTCGCTGCCGCAGAAGTGCGCGCGGTTCACGGCGGTGACCGAACGCGGCACCGTCCAGACCGTCCAGGTCACCGAGGCCGCCCTGCCGGAGGTCGGCGACACCCGTCAGGGCCTGCGCGTCACCCTCACCTCCGAGACCCCCGACGGCGAACCGACGGTCCTCACGCTCGACGTCGCCGCGGCCCGCACCGGCGACGACACCATCGCCGTCACCAACGGCGGCCTGGGCGAGGTCTCCCCGGACATCACGAACGCGACGCTGGAGGTGGGGGCGCAGCGGCTGGCGGACGTACGGAAGCAGGGGCGGGCGCAGGTCTGACGAACGCCCCCTTCCCGGCCCGTCGCCTGCTCCGGTTCTCCCTTCGCCTACTCCCGCTCGAACCGCATCCGCCGCCCCACCACCTCCCTGGCCACGTCGAGAACCGTGCGGTCGTGGGCGAAGGCGTGGCCGCGGAGGCGGGCGAGGGCGTCGTCGTCGGAGACGCCGAGCTGGGCCATGATCATGCCGGTGGCCTGGTGGACCTCGTCGTGTCCGTGGGGCAGCGTCATCAGGACGACCGTCATCAGCGCGGCCAGCAGCCGGGCGGTGTGCAGGTCGCGGCCGGTGAGCGCACCCGGGGTGTCGCGGTACAGGTCGAGGGTGCCGACGCACACGGCGTCGTCGCCGAGCGGGATCGCGTACGCCGCCCGCACCCCGGCCGCAGTGGCCTGCTCGGCGAAGACCGGCCAGCGACCGGCGTCCTCGGGGCGGGTCAGGTCGTCGGCGAGCACGGGGGCCCGGGCCCGTACCGCGGACCGGCAGGGCCCGTCGCCGAGCGTGGCCTGGAGGTCGCCCATGGAGGAGGCCCGCGCGTCGCTCGCGCCGAGCCGTACCGGGAGACCGTGACTGTAGAGGGACATGCTCGCGCCGGTCACCGGGAGAAGTCCGACCGCCACCCGGCACAGCAGCCCCGGTACCTCTTCGGTCGTCGGGTCGCCGCAGGCGTCACGGCCGTCTCGCCTGGGCCGCACAGCCACCGCCTCCTTGGTTCGGGCGTGGCCACGGTGGCGAAGCGGCCGACGCCGTCACGGCACCGGACCCCGGCCGACTACCCGTGCCCCAGGAGCCGAAACACGTGGCGTCCCACCGGACCTACCGCTTCTCGTACGGATCCGCCGGCTGCTTCACCTGCCGGACCGAGGTCGCGTCCAGCACCGGCGGCCAGGCCGCGTCCGAGCCCAGCTCGCCCTTGGGGTGCCAGGTGCCGGTGACGGTGACCCAGGTGTCGGTGGGCGGGGCGTCGTCGCCGCGGATCTCGACCTTGCTGGTGGTGGCGTCGGCGGCGCAGCAGGAGACCAGGAGCCGGGTGACGTACCAGGTGCCGTCGTCCCCGTGGGTGACGAAGCCGGTCATCCGGAGCGTCCGGCCCTTCAGGGACCGTCCGCTGTCGTAGATCGCCCGCGAGCTGAACTGGGCGACGCTCAGCTCGACCGGGTCCCCGGCCGGCAGCGCGGGAAAGCTCCCGACCCCCTGAGCCGCCCGCTGCGCGGCCTCACGCCCGGCGCTGTAGGAGCCGAGGGCGGGCGGCGGGAAGAGGAGAAGGGCGAGGGCGGGGAGAGTGAGCAGCCAGGCGACACGGGGGCCTGCGGCGCCGTGGCTGTGCCCGTGGTGTTCGTCGAGCCCGTCACCGTGCCCCTCGTCCTCACCCTCGTAACCCTCGTGCTCGTCCCGCCTCAGGACGGCCGTCGTCACGCCGAGCAGGACCAGCGCCACGCCGGAGACGATCAGGTACGGCCGCAGGGCCGCCTGTACGTATCTCAGGTACAGGTCGCTGAAGAGCGTGACGCGCAGTACCGCGGCGCCCGTGAGCAGGAGCAGTACGGCGGGTCCGTACCGGCGGAGTCTCACAGCAGCCACCACCCGACCAGGACGCTGCTCGTCACGGCCACCAGCCAGGTCGCCGAGGAGAAGCGGACGGCGAAGGAGCGGCCGAACGTGCCCGCCTGGAGCGCGATCAGTTTCAGGTCGACCATCGGGCCGACCACCATGAACGCCAGTCGCGCGGTGAGCGGGAAGGCGCTGAGGGAGGCGGCGACGAAGGCGTCCGCCTCGCTGCACACGCACAGCACGACGGCGAGCACCGCGAGCAGCCCCACGGCGGCCCAGGCGGAACCGGTGAACAGGTCCAGGACGGACCGGGGTACGGCGATGTTGAAGGTCGCGGCGGCCGCGGCGCCCAGGACGAGGAAGCCGCCGGCGTGCAGGAAGTCGTGCTGGAGACCGGTGAGGAAGGCGCGCGGTCCTGAGGCGTCGCCGCCGTTCCTCGACGCCGGCATCCGCAGCCACTCGTCCTTGCCGAACCGGGCCCACAGCCAGCCCATCACCACGGCGGTCGCGAGCGAGGCGACGAGCCGGGCGAGGACCATCCTGGGCTGGCCGGGGAAGGCGATCGAGGTCGCGACCAGGACCACGGGGTTGATGGCGGGCGCGGAGAGGAGGAAGGCGAGGGCGGCGGCGGGCGCGACCCCGCGCCGCATCAGACTCCCGGCCACCGGCACGGACGCGCACTCGCACCCGGGCAGTACGACTCCGGCGGCGCCCGCGACGGGCACGGCGAGGGCGGGATTGCGGGGGAGGAGCCTGGTGAAGACGCGTTCGGGCACGAAGGCGCCGATCGCGGCGGAGACGACCGTGCCGAGCAGCAGGAAGGGCACGCCCTGGACCGCGATCGCGGTGAACACGGTCCACCAGGCGGCGACCGGCGGGGTGTAGAGGTCGAGCGCGAGCATCGGCCCGAGCACGGAGACGACCGTGGCGATGGCGATCAGGGCGGAGCCGCCGAGCACGGCGTACACCAGCGCGCGTACGACGAGGCGCACCCCGTCGACCACCGTCCGCTGATTCTGCACGCGCCTGTCCCAGTAGTGCCATGAACATCCACGTGTGCCGTGAACGTCCCGCGCAGGCTAACGGCTACCGCTGTGCACCACCCCGGGTTCGCCGGGGAGAGCGCTGTGGGTCACAGGGGCGGGTCGGCCGTCGACGTCACAGAGGCGGCTGCGCCGGGGCCGGGCCCAGGGTCGTCGTGCCGGGGGACGTGCGGTGGCCGAGGCCGGTGCGGTAGGCGTCCAGGGCTGCCTCCACCCGGCCCGTGCGGTGGAGCAGGTCGCCCAGCAGGCGGCACAGGTCGGCCAGGTCGCCGGCGGCGCCGGCCCGTTCCAGCAGGCTCAGGGCGCGGACGTAGTGCTCCTCGGCGGCGTCCGTGTCGCGGGCGTCCTCGGCGATGATGCCGAGCAGGCGGTGCGCGGCGGCGGAGTGCAGGGCGCCGCGCTCGGAACTGAGGCCGCCCAGCACGTCCTCCAGGATCGCGGCGGCCTCGTCGGACTTGCCGCGCCGGTGCAGTACGTCGGCCAGCTCGACGGCGACCTGGCTGCTGTACAGCGCGGCGCGCTTCGCGGTGAGCATGGCGAGGGCCTCGCGCAACTCGCCCTCGGCGCGCTCCAGTTCGCCGTTCTGCGCGGAGACGTACCCGCGCATCCAGTGGCAGTTGGCGAGCTCGGTGCGGAGTTGGAGCGTGCGGTAGAGCTCGGCGGCCTTGACGAGGGAGGCGTCGGCCTCGGCGATCCGGCCCTCGGCGAGCAGGGTGCGGGCCACCGAGCGGTGCATACGGGCGATCAGGGCCGGGTCCTGCGACTGCGGGGCGAGGGCGAGCGCGAACTCGGCGGCCTGGGCGGCGCGGGCCTGGGCGCCCATGTCCATGTACGGGCCGATGATGCTGGCGTAGAGGAGGAGCAGGGCGTCGGGGTCGTGCAGTCCACCGCGGTTGAGTTCGTCGAGCGTGGACTCCAACAGGTAGACGGCGTAACGGAGTTCGCCGGCCAGGTAGTGCGAGACGGCACGGCCGCGCAGGGCGGGCACGCGGGCGGGCAGGGGCGCGTCGGCGAGGGCCTGCTCGGAGCGCTCGAAGTACAGCCGGGCGGCGGCCAGTTCGCCGGTGTCGATGGCGCACTCGCCGAGCCCGAGCAGGGCGACGGCCTCGACGTCGGCCAGTTCGTGCCCCTCCGCCTCGGCGAGCAGCGCGGCGTACTGCCCGGCCGCCTCCTCGGCCGCACCGGTGGCGAGCGTGCGCTGCGCCTCGGTCAGCCGCAGCCGCAGATCCGTCGCGAGATGGGCCGGCCGCCCCGTCGCCAGCTCCTCGTACGCCACCCCGAGCCGCTCGGCGATGTGCCGCAGCGCCTCGTCGGAGGCGCGCACCCGGCCCGCCTCCAGGGTGGAGATATAGGCGGGGGTGTACGCGGGCTCGGCCAACTGTTTCTGGGTCAGCCCCCGTTCGGCCCGCAGATGCTGCACTCTTCGCCCGATCGTGCCCGGGTCATCGCGGTCCGTCATCGCCCAACTCCCCCTGCGCCCCTTGCCGTTCGCCGCTGTCAGCCCCTAGGTTAAACCGCACAGTAAACGTGTTTAACCGTTGGCTTTCGTTCAACATTTGGCTGTTGCGAGGTGACCGTGCTCGAACGCACCAGCACCGCCCAGCGTTACGCCAGGGGCCTGACCGCCGCCGTGGTCACCGTGGTGACCCTGATCCTCGCGGCGAACACGGGCCCGGCCCGGGCCAGTGGGCCCGATCCTGCCCGTGAGCAGGTACGACACACGACGACTCAGCGGTGAGGGAAATCACGTAATCAACCGCCCCCGGCCCGCTTACCGTAGAGAAATGTCCCCCTTGGCCAGAATCGCCGGCTCGTTCGCGCCCCGCTTCGCGGAGTTCGCGTTCGAGCCCGGATTCGTGGCCGCCGTCGATCAGCACGTGGCCGAGCTCAGGGAACGGCTCGCGGTCAATCACTCGGGACTGATCCCCCGGCCCCCGCACCGCGAGGTGCTCGCCGACTACGCGCTCGGTTTTCTCGACGCGCTGGAGGAGATCGACTGGCGGGAGCCGGTCGGCCACGACTACGCGGTGTGCCGGCTGACCGCGATCAGCTGGCTGGTGCACCAGCACGATCTGCTGGCCGACCGGGCGTAGAGACAGCGGGCGTAGAGAGAGCGGGCGGCCACCGGCACGCACCTCCTCGTGCGCACCGACAGCCGCCCGCCGCCCGCTGGTGACCGGCGGGGTCACATCTCGCCGGGGCCCCGCATGTCCATACCGCCGCCGCCCATGCCCATGTCGCCGCCGCGCATGTCCGTGCGGTCGCGTACCGGCTGGTTGGAGAGGGCGTCCTGGCGGCCCGCCTGGTAGGCCGCCATGCTGCCCTTGGCCCGGGTCGACTCCGTCTCGACGGTGGTCAGCATGCGCTCCCAGCGCTGGCGCATCGGGCCGATCATGCCGCCGCCGACACCGACGATCAGGATGCCGGCGCCGGTCGCGAGGGCCGCGTACAGGACCGGCTGGGTGACGGTGGTGGCGATGCCCGCCTGGCCGAGGGCGGCGATGACGCCCAGGGCGAGGATGCAGGCCCACAGGACGGTGCCGACCGTGCGGCCGTAGGAGACCGAGGACAGCGCGCCGGTGACGATGGAGCGCACGGCGTTCGCGATGGCCATGGCGACCACGATCAGGACGACCGCGACGATGCCGCGCGGCAGCCAGGCGACGATGCCGTTGATCATCGTGGAGACCGGGTTGGCGCCGAAGACGCCGAGCGCGAGCTGGAGGGTGATCAGCATCAGCGCGTAGTAGACGATCTTGCAGACGATGCCCGTCATGTCGTACTTGGACTCGCGCAACAGCCGTTGCGTGCCCGCCCGTTCGGACAGTCGCTCCGAGCCGACCTTGCGCAGCACCCGGTCCAGGACACGGGCGATCATCTTGGAGATGAACCAGCCGATGGCCAGCACGACCAGGAAGCCGACGAGCTTCGGTACGAACTGGGCGACCTTCGACCAGGCGTCGTTGAGGCCTTGCGTGAAATCTATGGACAGCGTGGTGGCGGTGGTGGGCGTGGTGGCCATCAGGGCCTTCCTTCGGTGGAATCGGTGGTGACCGTCCCCCTCCTCCGTGGATAGCAGCGCCACCGGACTCCGGCCGCGCGAACGCCCCCATGCGGGTGACGTCCGGGCCCCATACGCTGCCCGCATGACCTCTGCCGCCGCGCGCGCCGCCCTGGATATCACCGCCGACCTCGCGACCCCGGCACTGGAGGACCTCTACCGGGACCTGCACCGCCACCCGGAACCGGCGTTCAAGGAGCACCGCACGGCGGGCCTGCTCGCCCGGCGCCTCACCGCCGCCGGCTACGAGACCACCGAGGGCATAGGCGGCACCGGCGTCGCCGGCCTCCTGCGCAACGGCGACGGACCGACCGTCCTGCTGCGCGCCGACATGGACGCGCTGCCGGTCGAGGAACAGACCGGCCTGCCCTACGCCTCCACCGCCCCCGGCCTGATGCACGCCTGCGGCCACGACCTGCACGTCACCTGGCTCGCGGGCGCCGCCGCCGCGCTCTCCGCCGGCCGCGACACCTGGTCCGGCACGCTCCTCGTCCTCGGCCAGCCCGCCGAGGAGACGGGGGGCGGCGCCGCCGCGATGATCGAGGACGGGCTCTACGACCGTTTCCCGCGCCCCGACGTACTGCTCGGCCAGCATGTGGCGCCGGGCCCGGCGGGCCTGTACGCGCACGTGCCCGGACTGATCATGTCGGCCTCGACGGACGTCGAGATCGTGGTGCACGGCGAGGGCGGCCACGGCTCCCGCCCGGAGACGACGGTCGACCCGATAGTCACGGCCGCGCACATCGTCACCCGCCTCCAGACGGTCGTCAGCCGGGAGATCGCCCCCCGCGAGTCCGCCGTCCTGACCGTCGGCCGCATCGAGGCGGGCACGGCCCCGAACATCATCCCGGCCACCGCCCGCATCTGGCTCAACCTCCGCACCCAGTCCCCTGCGGTACGGGACCGGATGGTCGCCGCGGTCCGCCGGATCGTGGAGGGCGAGTGCCGTGCGGCGGGCTGCCCGCGCGAGCCCGAGCTGATCCTGGGCGACGAGTTCCCGGTCACCGTCAACGACCCCGACACCGACCACCGCGTGGCCGCCGTCCACCGCGAGGTCTTCGGCGCGGCCACCGTCTTCGACCCCGGCCCGGCGATGGGCAGCGAGGACTTCTCCCGCCTCGCGCTCGGCGAACTCCCGTACTCCTACTGGTTCGTGACCTCCACCCCGGCCGAGACCTGGGACGCGGCGCCCGGCACGGACCTGATGGAGAAGTTCGACGCGGTCCCCAGCAACCACAGCCCGCACTTCGCCCCGGACCTGTCGACGGTGGCGCCCGGGGTACGGACGCTGGTGTCGGGAGCGCTGGCGTATCTGCTCTAGCCCGGGATATCCCTAGTTCTGCGTCTGCAACTGCCGCAACTGGCGCTGCACATGATCCAGCGCGCCCTCGCGCCGCCCCGGCACCCGGGACCTCAAGTCGGCCAGTGCCGCGCCGAGTTCACGCGCGGCGACCGGATCGACGACCTGCCCCCACTGGTGGTGCGCCCGGTCCACGGCCGCCTCCACGTCCGGCGCGTCCGCCGCCTGCCCGGCCGTCAGCCGCGCCCCGGCCACCGCCAGCCAGGTCCGGCAACTCCGCACCGGATCCCCCGCGAACATCGCCAGATCCGCCCGCACTTCGGCCCAGTGCAACGCGGCTTCGGACCCGGACCCGTGAGCACGCACGGCAAGCTGCTCGTGGGTGGCGGCGAGAGCGTCGGCGTCGGGGTGGCGACCGGATTGGACGGCGGCGGAGATTTCGGCGTAGGGGTCGGGACGCCTACCGGGATCGGCGGTTCTGCCGAGATCGGCGGTTCTGCCGAGATCGGCGGTCCTGCCGAGATCGAGGGCTCTGCCGGGATCGAGGGCTCTGCCGGGATCGAGGGCTCTGCCTGGATCGGCGGTCCCGCCGTAACTCCGTTCACTTTCCAGCCCGTCCGGCGTTTGAGGACGAGGCCGTTCAGGCCGATAAGGGGGTCTGGGGGCGAAGCCCCCAGGGACGGCGCCCACCACCCCGGGCTCCATACAAAACAGCAGGTCCGCGAAACCGTCCGGTCCCACCCGAGCCAACGCCTGCTGATGCAACTGCTCCACCGCCGGCCGAAACCCACTGCGCAGAATCGTCGCCACGGCCTTCATATACGTAGGAACAGCCACGGTCCGCCGACCCGGCGGCGGCGCGACACGGCCGTACACCGCACTGTTGCGACCGCAGTCGAGCGGACTCGACCGCAACCACTCCCACGCCTCCACGTCCGCATGCAGATCGAAGAGGATCGTCGTCGTGCCAGGCGGCCGCAGCCGCAGTTCCTCCCGGATCCACTGCCAGGGCAGCCCCGTGTAGCGGACCGTGGCCGGCGTCGTGCGGGCCAGCGCGAGGTGCGGCAGCCGCTGCCGGCGGTCGAGTTGGAGCTGCCCGGTGACGAAGAGCGTCAAGGGACCCGGCGCGGTCGCGGCGGCACGCAACCGCGTCAGAACGGCCTGCGGCTCCAGCGGATCGGCGAGTTCGACGACGTTGGCCGTGTCCGTGCCGGACAGCACGGCGGGCGGGACGGCGGCGAGGACCGGGAGCACCGAGGCCGCGTCCACCAGACACCCCTTGCCGACCGGTGAAGCGGCCAGCAGCAGCACGGTTCCGGGCATCGTTCCCTCCCCATCCCCCGACGATCACGTACGCCAGCACCGTAACCGCTGCGGCTGCAAAGGTGGGTCTCAGGACTGCAAACGTCCACTTCCGACCACCCGCATCCCCCGTCGCTCCCGTACCCCCTACCCCCGTTCCCCGTCCCGCCGCACCGCGAACACCGTGGTGTCGTCGACCAGCCGCCCGCCGCAGTGGCGCAGGGTGCGATCCCGTACGAAGGCGACCAGGCGCCGGGGTTCGGCGGTGCGCGGATCGGCGGCGACGGCACGGGCCAGGTCGGCGGCGAGCGGGTAGAACTCCCCGTCCGCGTCCCGGGCTTCGGTGACCCCGTCGGTGGTGAGCAGCAGCGTCTCGCCGGGCGCGAGCGGCACCCGGCGCACGGACGGCGGCCCGTCCACGGCGAGTTCACCGAGGCCGAGCGGAAGGCCGTCGCCGGGCGGCACGGGACGTACGCCGTCGGGACCGACGATCAGCGGGGGTTCGTGGCCGAAAAGGAGCACGTCCACGGCGCACGGGTCGTCCTCGGGAAAGCCGACGAGGGCGGCGGTGGCGAACCGGTCGCTGTCCAGCAGGCTGCCAGGAGCCCCCCGGTCCGGGCCGAGCGCCGCGTTACGGCGCCGGTGCCGCAGCATCCGTGTCTCCAGCCGCTCGGCGACCGTGCCGAGATCCGCCTCGTGGTACCCGGCCTCCCGGAACGTGCCCAGCAGCGCGGACGCCGCCTCCACCGCGCCCAGCCCCTTGCCCTGCACGTCGCCGACGAGGACGCGGGTGCCGTGCGAGCCGGGCTGGATGTCGTAGAAGTCGCCGCCGACGCGTGCCTCGACGTCGGAGGCGAGGTAGACGGCGGCGTGTTCGAGGCCGCCCCAGTGCGGCGGCAGGGGGCGCAGCACGGTACGGCGGGTGGTGTCGGCGACGTCCCGGATGTGCAGCATGCGGCGCTCACCGCGGACGCGGACCGCGCAGGCGAGGGTGGCGAGGATGCCGCCGATGAGGACGAGCACGAAGTCGGGCCAGCCGGCCTGGTACTCGCCGGGCCACGCGCTGTCGACCACGACGTAGGTGAGGACCGCGAGCACGGACATGACGGCGGTGCCCCACACCCCGCAGATCGCGGCGGCGATCCCGGGCACGAGCACGATCCAGGAGATGATCCGGAACTCACCGGTGGTGTTCCAGTCCACGACGGCGATCGCGAGCAGCAGCACCAGCGGCGGCACCCAGGCCACACTGCGCCCCCGCACCCGCAGCATCTGATGCCGGGCGGCCGGGTCGCCGCGCCCGGCCCCGGCCCGTCGCATGCGGCCCAGCGAAACACGGGCCCACACCGCCCGCATCCGGGCACGACGACTTGCCAGCTGCCTTCTCCAGGTGTGCTCTGGAAGTCGGGGGCGAGGAGAGAGAGGAGCACTCTCATGGCTCAAGCGGCACCCACGCCCGGCGGGATGCGCGGCAGGACGAGCGGCCGGCTGACCCGGACGACCCGGCCCATCCACACACCCGACATCTTCGACGACCGCGTGCACCGGGCGGCGCGCTACGGGATCCCGGTGATCCTCGGACTCGTCTACGGCTACTGGGCCGCGGCGAACCGGCGCGGCGGCGGCGAGATCACCGGCTGGAACATCCTGTTCGGCTTCGTCACCGCGGCCGCGTTCATCGTGCTGTGCCTGGCGGTCGCGACCTTCGCCCCGCTGCTCAAGCGCGAACTGCACTCGCTGGTGAAGTCCGGCTTCGCGGGCGCCGCGGTCGGCTTCCTCTACAGCCAGACCGGCGAGTCGATCTACCGCTCGGTGGCGCTGGGCATCGTCGTCACGGCGGCCGTCTTCGGTGTCTTCTTCTACCGCTACTACACGCGCGAGGACGGCGAGGGAAACCGCCTGCGCTGACGTACGACACGGCACACGCGTGGGCCCCGGCGGACTTGCCCGCCGGGGCCCACGCGTTCCCTGACTTCCTCGGTCTCTCCCTCGGTTTCCCTCACCTCACCGAGGCAGCGTCACCAAGGCAGCCAGTCCCAGGCCGACGAGGAGGATCCGGAGGCGCTGAAGCTCCACGAACCCGAGGCGCTCCAGGAACCGGAGCTCGACGTGGCCCAGGAGCCGTCGTTCCAGTTCGGGTCGTTCCAGTTCGCGTTGGACCAGTTGCCGTCCCGCCACTGCGGACACGGGTCCGCGCAGGTCGGCACCCATTGCCCGTTGGTGTCCACGAAGGCGGCGCTCGCCCAGCCCTGGGCGCCGACGAGCCAGTACCAGTACGGGTTTCCGTTGACGCTCTGGCCCTGGACCATGCACTCGACACGGTCCTGACTGCCCGGCGAGAGCTGGTCGACGACGGAGGAGTTGACGGTGGGACCCGACCGCACGTTCAGTGCGGAGCGGGAGACGATGGTGCCCCAGATCGGACCGCCGGATCCGCCGCCGTCGCCATGACCGTCGGCGTACGTCGGCGGGGCAGCGGCTGTGGCCGTGGTGCCCGCCGCCGCGGCGACGAGGGTGCCACCGGTGAGCAGTACCGCGGCCAGGGTCCGCAGGGCCGGAGTGGTGCGCATGATCGGCCTCCTTCTCCCCAGCACCAGGAAACACCCGTTCGGGTGAACCCTCCACCGGAGGGCAAAACGTCCAGCTCCGCCACGGTTTCCGACGCACAGCGCCCGTTCGGCTCGCAGCGTGCACCCATTTGCAGTCACCGCGCTCGCGCCCCCGCCCCCGACCGCTTTGCCTGAGAGGGTGCCCTCCCGTCTCAGGAGCGCCCTGGCGGCCGCTCTGCTCACCCTCGCGTGTCTCCTCGCGCCGTTCGGCGCGCTGGCGGCCTGGGCGGCGTACGGGCTCGCCGACACCGGCCGGTACGTCACCACGATGGCGCCGCTGGCCAGGGACCCGGCGGTGCGGGACGCCGTCGCCGACTCGGTCGGGTCCGGAATCATGCGCGAGGTCGACGACCGGACCGACGCGGGCCCGATGCCCGCCGCCGCGCGCCCCTTCGTACGGGACGCGGTCCGCTCGTTCACCGCGACCGCGGCCTTCCGCACGGCCTGGGACACCGGCAACCGGGCCGTCCACGACGCCGTGCTGACCGCGCTGCGGGACAAGGCCGACCGCGGTGACGTGACCGTCGACCTGGCCCCGATCACCGCCCGACTCAAACACCAACTGGCCACCGACCACGTGCCGTTGGCCGCTGACATCCCCGTCGAACACACCCGAGTCGCCGTTCTCCCGGCCCAGGAAGCGGACCGGTTCCGAAAGGGTTTCCACGTGCTGGAAGTCGCCGGTTTCTGGCTGCCGTTGGCGGCCGTCGTCTTCGCCGTGGCCGGCATCGCGCTCGCCGCCTGCCGCCGCCGCGCCCTCACCGCGACCGCCCTCGGCACGGCCCTCGGCGGCGCCGCCCTGGGCCTCGCCGTCGCCCTGGGCCGCCACCTCACCCTCACCGACCTCCCCGACGAGACCCACCGCCCCGCCGCGGCGGCGATCTACGACGCCCTCACCACGACCCTCCGCCAAACCGCCTGGCTGCTCCTGGCGTTGGGCCTCACGGTCGCGGTGACCACATGGCTCGCGGCCCGCTGGGGACACCTCGTCCTGCACCTCGTACGACGTCGCCGAGCATCCGCAACGCCCGCTCCAGATCCGGGAACCCAGCCGACCCGAGTCCAAGCCTGACCGCGTCCGGCGTCCGGCGCGGATCGACGGCGAAGGCGGAACCCGGGGTGACGGCGATGCCGTGGGCCGCCGCGGCCGCGGTGAAGGTGTCCGCGCGCCAGGGGGCGGGCAGCTCCCACCACGCGAAGTAGGCCCGCGGATCCGACCGCACCCGGAACCCGTCGAGCACCTCGGCCAGCAACCGTTGCCGACGCACCGCGTCCGCCCGCTTCGCCGCGACCAGCCGCGCCACCGTCCCGTCCCCGATCCACCGCACCCCCGCCTCCAGCGCGAACCGCCCCGCACTCCATCCCCCGGACCGCACGGCCGCCGCCACCGTCTCCACCCGCTGCGGCGGCACGACGAGAAAGCCGACGGTGAGCCCCGGCGCGACCCGCTTGGACAACCCGTCGACGACATGGGTGAGTTCGGGGGCGTGGGCGGCGAAGGGGGCGGCGGCGGAAGATGCGGCGGCGGCGGTCGCCGCGTCCAGGAAGGACCAGATGCGGTCCTCGATCACAGGGATGGCCAAGTCCCTTACGACTTCCGCCAGTTCGTGCCGCCTCCCGGCGCCCATCGTCCGTGCCGTCGGATTGTGCAGCGTCGGCTGGAGATAGAGCGCGGAGAGGGGAGCCGTGCGATGGGCGGCGGCCACCGCGTCCGGCAGCGGCCCGTCCTCGTCGCCCGGCAACGGCACCAGCGTGCAGCCCAGCCGCCCCGCGATCTCCTTGACCAGCGGATACGTCAACTCCTCCACGCCGACCCGGCCGCCCGGGCGGACCAGTGCGGCAAGGGCGGCGGCGATGGCCTGACGGGCGTTTCCGGTGAAGAGGAGACCGGCGGGGTCGGGGCGCCAACCGGGGACGGCGAGCAGTTCGGACACGGCCTCGCGGGCGGACGGGGTGCCGGTGACCGGGGCCGGGCGGAGGGCCTCGGTCAGGACGTCGGGGCGCAGGAGCGGGGCGAGGCCGGGCGCGAGCAGCTCCGACTGGCCGGGCACGGAAGGGTAGTTGAGCTCCAGGTTGACCGGCGCGGACGGATGACCGGGCATCGGGCCGTCCGGTTCTTCGGCGGCCGACTCGGTGAGCGCGCGCCCGGCCGGCTGCGGGGCGGCGGCCCGTACGAAGGTGCCGCGGCCGACCTCGCCCACCACCAGCCCGCGCCGCACGAGTTCGCCGTACGCCCGCTCGGCCGTCGAGGCGGCGATCCCGTGCCGACGCGCGAACGCCCGCTGCGGGGGCAGCCGTTCGCCCGGGCGGAGCCGTCCGGCGGCGATGTCGGCGCCTATGCGGTCGGCGATCCGGCGGTAGTCGTGCGGTCGTCCCATTCGAAGCCCCACCCATGCCCATCGTTCATGCTCACCATTGCACCGAGGGCAAAGATTTTATTGCACCGAGGAGTTGCCCCTGCCTACCGTCGATCACATGCCGCCGATCCCGCTCGTCCTCATCCACGGCCACCCCTTCGACCACACGATGTGGCACCCGCAACTCACCGCCTTCTCCACCACCCGCCGCGTCCTCGCCCCCGACCTGCGCGGCTACGGCGCCTCCCCGCCGTCCCCCGGGATCACGGCCTTCGAGCAGTTCGCGCAGGACGTCGAGGCGCTGCTGGACGAGTCCGACGTGGAGACGTGCGTGCTGGGCGGTCTCTCCATGGGCGGCCAGATCGTCATGGACTGCTACCGGCGGTTCCCGGACCGCGTCCGGGGCCTGGTCCTCGCCGACACCTTCCCGGCCGCCGAGACCCCCGAGGGCGTCGAGGTGCGGCACGCCATGGCGGACCGGCTGCTGCGGGAGGGCATGCGCGGGTACGCCGACGAGGTGCTGGAGAAGATGGTGGCGCCGTACGCCGACGCCGAGGTCAAGGCGCACGTGCACCGCATGATGACGGGCACCGCGCCCGAGGCCGCCGCGGCCGCCCTGCGCGCCCGGGCCGCCCGCCCCGACTACCGCGACCTGCTCACCCGGGTCACCGTGCCGGCCCTGGTGGTCGTGGGTGCCGACGACGAGTACACCCCGGTCTCCGACGCGGAGGCGATGCACGCGGCGCTGCCCGATTCGACGTTGCGGGTGATCGAGGGGGCGGCGCATCTGCCGAACCTGGAGCGACCGGCGGAGTTCAACGAGACGCTGGGGAAGTTTCTGGCGCGCGTGGGATGATTCGGACAACCCATCCGTGAACGGAAGGCCGGGACTTGGACACTGCGGCTGCGGAGTGGACGGTCTCCGGTGACACACCCGAGCGGCACGGCGGTCGGCTCCTCGCGGCCTGGTGCGCGGGGCTCCTGTTCGCCGCCCTGAGTCTGATCGTCGGTTGTCGTCTCCTCGACAGCGACGGCTTCACCCCCGTCCCCCAGATCCTCGCCTTCCTGCCCTGGCTGCTCGCGCCCACCGCATTCGCCCTGCTGCTGACTCTGCTGGCGCGCTGGCGGATCGGGATGGTCTGGGGAATCGTCCTGCTCGGGCTACTGGCCTGGTTCATCGAGCCGTACGGCAGCGGCGACGAGCCCGACGGGCCCGCCGTCGCCGAGCTCAAGGTGCTCACCTCGAACGTGGAGTTCGGGCGGGGCGCCCCCTCGCTGGTCACCGTGGTGCGGCGCGAGCAGCCGGACATCGTGTTCGTGGAGGAGTGCGAGTACACCTGCCAGGACACGCTGGAGGGGACCTTCGGCGACACATACCCCTACCGCGCGGCCGTCCGGGCGGGCGGCTCAACCGGGTCGATCATCCTCAGCCGGTTCCCCCTGCGCGCGACCGACACCGTCCCCGCCACGATGGGCATGCCGGGAGCCGTCGCGGAGGTGCGCGGCGCGTCCGTACGGCTGCAGCTCGCGCATCCGATGCCTCCGCTGCCAGGTCAACTCGATGTCTGGCGGCGGGAGTTGGGCCGGTTGCGGGACGTGGCCGCCGCCGACCGGGACGCGCCCACCATCCTGGCCGGGGACTTCAACGCCTCCCAGGACCACGCGGCCTTCCGCGGGATCCTCGGCACCGGGCTGCGCGACGCGGCCCGGCTCGCCGGTCACGACCGCACACCGAGCTGGCCGTCCCGCACGGCCGGGGTGATCGGCGCGCAGATCGACCACGTCCTGGTGTCGCGGGACTTCTCCGCGAGCAAGGCCCGTTTCCTCACGCTGGCCGACACCGACCACCGGGCCCTGGTCGTCGACATCACGCTCCACCAGCGCGATTGAGTCAGGGCGGGGTGCCCATAATGGGCGCATGCCCCGCGAGTTCCCCATCGGCCTCACCCCTCCCGACTGGCTGGTGCGGAACCTCCGAGCCCAGCAGACCCCCGTCAACCGCCCCGCCGTGGCCCGCGCCGCGATCGCGATGGCCCTGCCCCTGCTGATCGGCCTCGCCGCGGACCGCCCCGCGTACGGCGCGCTTGCCTCCATGGGCGCCCTGTCCGGCGTGATCAGCGACACCGCCGACGCGTACCGGATGCGGCTGCTGAAGATCGCGATCCCGCAGCTCTTCGGCGCGATCGGCGTGACCCTGGGCGCGCTGGTCGAGGGCCGCGGCTGGCTCGCGGTCGTCGCCGTCACCGCGGTCGCGCTGGCCTCCGGGATGATCTCGACGATCGGCGCGGTGGCCTCCGTATCCGGACTGCTCCTGCTTCTCAACTGCGTGATCGGCGCGGGTCTGCCGCTGCCCGGCGCGTGGTGGCTTGCGCCGCTGCTGATGTCCGGCGGCGGGCTGCTGGTGCTGCTCCTCGCGCTGCTGGCGTGGCCGCTCAGGTCGGGGGTGCCGGAGCGGGCGGCGGTCGGCGGGACCTACCGGCAGGTGGCCGACCTGATGGCGGCCTGCGGGCGGGAGGAGTACGACGAGGCCCGGCACGCCGTCACCCAGTCCCTCAACCAGTCCTACGACCTCATCCTCGCCCGGCGCGCCCGCCACCACGGCCGCAGCACCGAACTGACCCGCCTGCTGGCCCAGTTGAACGCCATCACCCCGGTCGTGGAGGCCGCCCCCGCCGCCCACCTCGCCGGTGTCCCCATGCCGGCCGAGATCCCGGAAGCGGTGCGCCACCTCGCGCACGCGGTGGAGACGGGCTACACCGGACCGATAGGGCTCCAACTCCCCGTGCCCGCCTCGGAGACCGCCCGCGCCGTCGACCACGCCCTGCGCCACGCGGCCGAGGTCGTCGCCCGGCCCGACGTCGACCCGCGCGGCATCGACGACCGCCTCGGCCGCCCCGCCGCCCTCGGCATCCGCACCGCCCGCGCCCTGCGCAACGTCACGCTCTCCGCCGCCTCCTGGCGCTACGGACTGCGGCTGGCCCTGTGCATCGGCATCGCTCAGGCCCTGGTCTCGATCGTGCCGGTGCCGCGTTCGTACTGGGTCGCGCTCACCATCACCTTCGTGATGAAGCCGGACTTCGGCTCCGTCTTCTCCCGCGCCCTGCTGCGCGCCCTCGGCACGGTGGCGGGCCTGCTCGTCGCGGCGGCGGTGCTCTCGCAGGTACCGCGGGGTTGGTGGGACGTGGCGGTCCTGCTCTGCCTGGCCCCCTTGATCCCGCTCCTCACCCCACGCGGCTACGGCTACCAGACCGCCGCCATCACCCCGGTGATCCTGCTCCTGTCCGACGTCCTCAACCACCAGGGCACCGCCCTGCTCCTGCCCCGCCTGCTCGACTCCCTCATGGGCTGCGGCATCGCGCTGGTCGCCGGGTATCTGCTGTGGCCGGAGAGCTGGCACACCCGCGTCGGCGACCGCCTCGCGGACGCGGTCACCGACACCGCGCGTTACGTCGAGTCCGCGTTCGGCGACGCCACCGAACCGGCCGCGCGGGCCCGGATGCGGCGCCGCCTCTACCGCGATCTCTCCGTCATCCGCACCGAGTTCCAGCGCGCCCTGACCGAACCCCCGCCGACCGGCCGCCGGGCCGCCGCGTGGTGGCCGCTGGTCGTCGCCGTGGAACGGATCGTGGACGCGACGACGGCGGCCCGGGTGCGGGTGCGCCACGGAGCGGCTCCGCCGTCAGCCGGGGAGATCCATCAAGTCGCACTTCAACTGCGGGAGTTGGCGGACGGGGTACGGGAGTCCGAGGTGCTGGTGGAGGTCCGTACCGATCTCACCGGGCCGGCCGGGAGCGTGCTGGAACCGCTGCGGCAAGAGGTGGCGGCGGCCCGGGCGATCGCCTCACCGCACTGACGTCCGCCTCCCGACACAGGTGGGTGCGGGCCGCCTTGTGCAGAAGGCGACCCGCACCGGGTGGGGGGTGGTGGGTGCTGGGGGGACAGTCCGGCTGCTGGTTCCTAACGCCCGGACTTCTGCAGGGACTTGTCGCTCATGGCCTGGTCGAGGGCGGCGGCGAGGCCGTTGGCCCACAGCTGGTTCACCCGGGCCCGCTCGGCCGCGTTGGGGTTCGAGTTGGTGCAGGACGTGCCGGGGCCGCCGCCGGACATCAGCTCGCTGCACGGGCCCGTGTAGTGGTCCGGCAGCCCGAGCACGTGCCCGGTCTCGTGCGCGGTGACGCGCGTCGAGTCGTACTGCTGGTTCTGCCGGTAGTCGAGGAAGACGTACCCGCTTCCGTGGCCGTCGGTGGAGGCGTACGAGCCGCGCGAGTCGTTGCCCTCCCGGTAGCTGAAGTCGGCGCTGGACGCGGAGCCGGACTGGAGTCTGACGTTCGTCACCGCGCCGTTCCAGATCGAGGTGGAGCGGGCTATCTGGGTGGCGAACGTGGGCGCGCGGGAGGCGTCGTAGATGACGGTGACGGCCGCCGCGCTGGTCGGGTTGGCGGCGCGCTTCTCGGCGACCGACTTCAGGACCGCCTGGAAGAAGGCCTGGTTGGCGTCGGATTCGGCGGGGGAGCCGGTGTAGGCCGAGTAGCCGGAGGTGCCGACCTGCGGGGCGGGCGCCGAGGCCGTGGCGGCGGCGGCCGGAACCGCCGTACCGAGACCGAGGACCGCGAGCCCGATACCGGTCGCGAGCGCCGAACGGGCATGCAGGGACAGGGACTTGTTCATCGAGGACTCCTAGGTGGGGGTGAGTCTCGTCACCGAGGAGTTTCTGTGCCTGTGGCCCGGCTGTGATGATGGCAGTCGGCGATAGCACCGCCCTATCGGGGACCCAATTCGTGTGTGCCGGGCGGGTTTTGTGCGTCTGGTGAAACGTCTGCTTCCGCTTTACGCTCCGTTTGCATGGACCTAGAGGTGAGGCACCTCCGTGCACTGTGCGCCATAGCCGACACCGGCAGCCTGCACCGGGCTGCCCGCCAACTCGGTGTCGCCCAGCCGTCGTTGAGTACCCAGCTGCGCCGGATCGAACAGGAGCTGGGCGGCCCGCTCTTCGTCCGGGCCCGCACCGGCTGCCGGCCCACCCCGCTGGGCCGCCTGGTGCTCAGCCGCGCCCGCCCGCTGGTGGCCGAAATGCGCTCCCTGGTCAGCGAGGCCCGGGCCGCCGCGACGGGCGGCCAGGAACTGCGCGTCGGCTCCACCGCGAGCCGCGCCCTGGCGGGCTGGCTGCGCCGGCTGCGCGCCCACGGCCAGGATCCCACCCTGCACATGAACGTCTCCCCGAACGCCCTGCTGCGCATGGTCGCCGACGGCCAGCTGGACGTCGCCTTCGTGCACGAGGTCGAGGGCTCCCCGCTGCGCATCCCCGAGGGGCTGCCGTTGCGCGTCCTGATCGAGCGCGAACCGCAGTTCGTCTCCCTGCCCGCCGGCCACCCGGCCACCGCGCACGCCTCGGTGCACGTCTCCGAACTGGCCGAGGACCGCTGGATGATCGACCCCACGGTGGATGGCGAGTGGGACGCCGTGCAGCACATGTTCCGCACGGCGGGCATCAACCCCCATGTCCTGCACGGCGATTACCACACGGCCGCCGCCCTGGTGGACACCGGCGAGGTCGTCACCGTCTGCCAGCCGTCCTGCCTCCCCCGCCCCGACATGGCCGTACGCCGCCTGCACGGCGACCCGTTGGGCGTACGGCTCCTGCTGGCGGCCCGCACGGAGACGGACCTGGACGGCGCCCTGCCCGCGCTGCGCGAGGCGTACTGGGAGGCAGCACGGGAGGCACCGGCGTACCGGGAGTGGCTGGAACGCGAGGGTGCGAGACCCACGCCCGAAGGCGAAGTCATGAGACCTACGCCCGAAGGCGGGGACCCCAGACCCGAGCCCGCTCCAGCCCTCCCTTAGGGGCTGTCGTCCGGATCAGACGCCGATGTCGCAGCCGTCCTTGCGCCACACGGCGACGACGGCCGGGCGCACGATCTTGCCGGGTCCGTCGGGCCAGACGCTCGCCGGGCTCTCGACGGTCGCGCCGGCGATCTCGCCCGGGTGCTGCACGGCCACCAGCACACGCCGGTCCTGCACGAGCGGACCGCAGGTCTCGGCGCCGTTCGGCACGGTCAGGAACTGCTTGAGCTCACCGCGCCGCGGACCCTTGGTCGCCACGCCGAACAGCCCGTCGTGCGAGCCGAGTTGGGCGCCGTCGGTGGAGATCCACAGGTTGCCGTGCGGGTCGAAGGCCACGTTGTCCGGGCAGGAGATCGGGCTGACGTCGTCCTTCGGGAACCCGGCGAAGTAGGTGGCGGGATCCTTCGGGTCACCGGCGACGAGGAACAGCGTCCAGGCGAACTTCGTGCTGTCGGCCCGGTTGTGACGCTCGGTCAGCTCCAGAATGTGCCCGTGCTTGTTGGCGTTGCGCGGGTTGGCCTCGTCGACGGGGGCGTTCGCACCGACACCGCGGTTGGTGTTGTTGGTGAGGGCGACGTAGACCTTGCCGGTGTGCGGGTTGGGCTCGATGTCCTCGGGCCGGTCCATCTTGGTGGCGCCGACCTTGTCACCGGCGAGCCGGGTGAAGACGAGGACCTCCTCGACCGTCATCCCCTCGACGTGCGAGACGGCACCCTTCGCGGTGGCGGTGGCCAGCGGAATCCACTCACCGCTGCCGTCGAACTCACCGTCGGCGGGCAGCTTCCCGGTCCCGTCGATCTCGATGGCGGGGGAGTCGCCGGTGAGCTTGGCGACGTACAGGGTCCCCTCGTCGAGCAGCGTTAGGTTGTGCTCCCGCGCGGCCCGGCTGCTGCCCTTCTTCATCTTCTTGCTGCCGACGAACTTGTAGAAGTAGTCGAACCGCTCGTCGTCACCGGTGTAGACGACGGGACGACCGTCGTCGGTGAGCCGGACGGTGGCGCCCTCGTGCTTCACGCGCCCGAGGGCGGTGCGCTTGCGGGGCGTCGAGGTCGGGTCGTACGGGTCCAGCTCCACGACATACCCGAACCGGTGCGACTCGTTGGGCTCCTGGAGCACGTCGAACCGCTTGTCGAACCGTTCCCACTTGCGCTCGGTGGCCCCGGCGACGAGCCCGTACCGCTTGTCCGTCGCGCGGGCGCCGTTGGCGAAGTACTGGTTGAAGTTCTCCTCGCCGTGCAGGGTGGTGCCCCAAGGGGTGGTCCCGCCGGAGCAGTTGTTGAGCGTGCCGAGGACCTTGCGGCCGGTCGGGTCGGCGGAGGTCTTCAGCAGGTCGCTGCCGGCGGCGGGCCCGGTCACCTTGAACTCGGTGGTGACGGTGACGCGCCGGTTGAGGTGGTGCCGGGGGACGGGACGCAGGGCGCCGGTGCGCCGGTCCTCCTCCACGACCACGACACCGAGACCGTGCGCGGCCCAGGCGACCTCGACCTGGTTGCGGGTGGGGTTGGCGGGGTCGTACCCGCGGAACATCAACACCTCGTCGGTGTATTCGTGGTTGGCGACGAGCAGCTGCCGCCGGTGCTCACCCGGAACGGGCAGCAGGGCGAGGAAGTCATTGTTGTACCCGAACTGCCCGGCCTGGGCGGCGGCCGTCTGGTTCTCCGGGTCGAAGGCGGGGGCACCGCGCAGGATGGGCTCGCCCCAGCGGATGACGACGTTCTGCGCGTACCCGTCGGGGACGACCACGGCGTCGGCGGTGTTGGGGGCGACGGCGCCGAACCGGAGTCCGCGCGCGGCTTTGCCCTGGGGTTTGTGCGTTTTGGCGGATTCCGCGGACGCCTCCTGGACCGCGGCCTCCGCGGGCCGGGCGGCCCCGACCACACCGGCCGAACCGGCAGCGGCGGCGACCGTGACGACGGCGGCGGCCCGCATCATCGAACGGCGGCCGAGGGCACCGGCGATGACGTCACCGACGTACTCGTTGGAGCTGGTGTTGGGCGCCTCGTGGAAACAGGCGTCACCACACCGGAAACGACAGGTCAGGGAGGATCGTCCTCCCGGGTGCGAGTCGGACGGCATCCCGATGATCGGCAACTGCTTGCGCACTTTACTCTCCCCTTGCATGCCCTTGGTTTGAGCGTGACGCTAGGGGCACGCATGTGCGGGAGCGCTGACGCGGGTTGAACGAAAGGTGAACCCCGGTTGGCCGCGGGGCTGTTGACACAGGGCCCGCTACTGTCTCCCGCCCCTGCCCAAGATCGCCGCCCGGGGCCGCTAACCTTACGTGTCCGTCCTGGCCAGGGATTGACGGGCTTCAACTCACGCGAAGGGTTGCGCACATGGGCATTCTCACTCTCCTGCGGAACGCGTTCGGCAGGTCACGCAAGGGGCGTGCCGCCGAAGCAGAGGGTGCGGACCGAACCCCTTCGCAGCGGACGGAGGAGACGCCGGTCACACCGACCGAGCCGTCCCCCGCTCCGCAGCCGACGGTCCCCGCACAGTCACAGCCACAGTCCTCGTCCGACTCCGACGAGCACGATCTGGTGGCGGCCGCCTTCGACAAGGTCGCGGTCCCGAAGCCGGCTTCACCGGTGGAGGGCGAGCGGCTCGTCGAGGAACAGGTCTCCGGACAGGAGACGACCACTGCGGAGCCGGTGACCGAGACTCCGGTGACGGAGGAGCCGACGCCGGAGCCGGAACCGCTGGTGGCGGAACCGGTCGTGGTCGTCGTGCCTGCCGAGACGGTGATCGTGGAAGAGGAAGAAGAGGTCACCGCCGAGGAGCCGGTCACCGCGGTGGCGGAGCCGGTGGTCGTGCTTGCCGAGACGCCGGTAACGGAAGAGGAAGAGGTCATCGCCGAGGCGGTGATCGTGCTGGTGCCGACTGAAGAGGAGCCCGCGGCCGAGACGCCGGAACCGGAATCGACCCCTGAACCGGTAGCGACGACGAACGACGAACCGGAAGCAGCCGCGGTCACCGACCCGCCCGCTACCGCCACTCCCGAGCCCGTCACCCCTGAACCCGCCGCTGCCACCCCCGAACCAGCGGTCACCACCCCCGAACCCGCGGCCGCCGATGTCGAGGAAGCCCCACAGGGGCCACCCGCACCCGACAACGAAAGCAGCACGGGTGGTGCGGGTGGGAACATCATCGAGGCCGAAGGCGCAGCCGAGGCCGAGGTCCCCGCCCCCACAGACCCCGCAGGGACCGCCCTCGCCAAGGCCAACCTCACCGGCACCCAGGCAAAGCTCTACCTCGTCCTGGACCGCTCCGCGAGCATGCGCCCGTACTACAAGGACGGTTCCGCCCAGGCCCTCGCCGACCAGACCCTCGCCCTGGCGACCCACCTGGACCCGGCGGAAACCCCCACCGTCCACGTCGTCTTCTTCTCCACGGAAGTGGACGGCACCACAGACCTCACCCCCGCCTCCCCCGAGAACGCGATCGACGACGCCCACGCCGGCCTCGGCCGCATGGGCCGCACCAGCTACCACGCCGCCGTCGAAGCCGTACTCGCGCACTACGACAAGAACGCCACCCCCGGCACCCCCGCCCTGGTCGTCTTCCAGACGGACGGCGCCCCGGACGCGAAGACCCCGGCCACCCAGTCCCTCACGGACGCGGCCAAGTCGCACGCCTCCGTGTTCTTCTCGTTCGTCGCGTTCGGCGACCACGACAACAAGGCCTTCGACTACCTCCGCAAACTGAAGACCGCCAACACGGCCTTCTTCCACGCGGGCCCGACCCCCCTGGAACTCACGGACGCGGAACTCTACGACGGCGTCCTGATCGACTGGCGCCCGTAAGTCCGTACTCCACCCGTCCCACCCCGTGCCGTCCGCTTCCCACCCAATAAAACGGGAGGCGGACGGCATACACATGTCGGCTACGATTTCAAGGTTCACACCTGCAGAACCGCTTGCAGAAACCGCGACCTGGGAGCAGCCCCCGATGGCTCGACACCTCATCACCAGCGCCCTTCCGTACATCAACGGGATCAAGCACCTGGGCAACATGGTGGGGTCCATGCTCCCGGCGGACGCCTACTCGCGTTACCTGCGCCAGCGCGGTCACGACGTGCTGTACATCTGCGCGACGGACGAGCACGGCACGCCGGCGGAGTTGGCCGCGAAGGAGCAGGGCATCCCCGTAGCGGAGTTCTGTGCGCAGGCGCACGACGCGCAGAAGGCGGTCTATGACGGCTTCGCGCTGGACTTCGACTACTTCGGCCGCAGCTCCTCCCCGCAGAACCGGGAGATCACGCAGCACTTCGCCCGCCGTCTGAACGAGAACGGGTTCATCGAAGAGCGCGCGATCCGCCAGGTGTACTCGCCCGCCGACGGCCGTTTCCTCCCGGACCGCTATGTCGAGGGCACCTGCCCGCACTGCGGATACGACAGGGCCCGCGGCGACCAGTGCGAGAACTGCACCCGCGTGCTCGACCCGACGGACCTGATCAACCCCCGTTCCGCGATCTCCGGCTCCACCGACCTGGAGGTCCGCGAGACCAAGCACCTCTTCCTCCTCCAGTCGAAGCTCCAGGTCGAGGTCGAGGAGTGGGTCGCGGCGCACGAGGAGGAGTGGCCGCAGCTGGCGTCCTCCATCGCCCGCAAGTGGCTCACCGAGGGCCTGCACGACCGCGCGATCACCCGCGACCTGGACTGGGGCGTCCCGGTCCCCGCCGACACCTGGCCGGAACTGGCGGCCGAGGGCAAGGTCTTCTACGTCTGGTTCGACGCCCCGATCGAGTACATCGGCGCGACGAAGGAGTGGTCGGACGAGGACCCGGAGAACAGGGACTGGAAGGCGTGGTGGTACGAGTCCGGCGCCGGCGAGAACCCCGTCCGGTACACGCAGTTCATGGCGAAGGACAACGTCCCGTTCCACACGGTGATGTTCCCGGCCACCGAGCTCGGCATCCGCGAGCCCTGGAAGATGGTCGACTACGTCAAGGCCTTCAACTGGCTGACGTACTACGGCGGGAAGTTCTCCACGAGCCAGAAGCGCGGCGTCTTCACCGACCAGGCCCTGGACATCCTCCCGGCGGACTACTGGCGCTACTTCCTGATCGCCAACGCCCCCGAGTCGGACGACTCGTCGTTTACCTGGGAGCACTTCACGGCGACGGTGAACAAGGACCTCGCCGACACCCTCGGCAACTTCGTCAACCGCGTCCTGTCGTTCTCGAAGAAGCGCTTCGGCGACGAGGTCCCGGCGGGCGGCGAGCCCGGCGAGGCCGAGACGCGGCTGGGCGAGCAGATCGCGGAACTCCTCGCGGAGTACGAGTCCCAGATGGAGGCCCTCCAGTTCCGCAAGGCCGCGGCAGCACTCCGCGCCCTGTGGTCGGCCGGCAACTCCTACCTGGAGGAGAAGGCCCCCTGGCTGGAGATCAAGACCGACAAGGACGCGGCGGCCCTCACCCTGCGTACGGCGATGAACCTCATCCACCTCTACGCGGTGGTCTCCGAGCCCCTCATCCCGACCTCGTCGAAGGCCATGCGCCAGGCGTTCGCCCTCCCCGAGGACACGGCGACCTGGGTCTCCCCCGAGGAGGCGCGCACCCTCGGCTCGGTCCCCGTCGGCACCCCCTTCACCGTCCCCCCGGTCCTCTTCGCCAAGCTCACGGACGAGGACCTGGAGAACTACAAGGAGCGCTTCGGCGGCGAGCCCGCGTAAGGACGTAGCGCCGTAGCGGCGCGACGCATTGCGGCGTGAGGCCCCGGACCCGTGAACATCCCGGGGCCTCACGCCTGTTCTGGGAGCCGTCCCAGGAGCCGGCCCGCTCCTACGACAGCACGCCCGCCCCCGTCGTCGACCCCAGCTCCGTCAGCAGGTTCTTCGCCGACGTCTCAAGTCCCGCCGTGAGCGTCGGCGTCCAGTTCACCGACGTCTTGATCTTCTTCGACGCGGCGGCGTTGTACACGGCGACCAGGTTCGTCGCCGTGCCGTTGACGAGATTCCCGGAGCCCGCGATCGAGCCGGTGCCGTCGCCGCTGAGGAGCTTCGCGGTCTTGCCGCCGGCCGGCACCTTCCAGTAGTTGTTCTGGGCCACGACCTGCGCCTTGGCGCGGGAGTTGATGCTGTACTGCGGCGCGTAGCCGTTCAGCGCGGTCGTGTCGTAGACGTTGTTGTAGAGGTGGATCTGGCCGAGGCGGGCCAGCGGGGCGCGCTGGACTATGCCCTTCCACACGTTGTGGTGGATGGAGACGCGCAGCTTGCCGGTGCTGTCGGTGTCGCTGGAGCCGATCAGCATCGTCTTGTCGTGGTTGGTGAACTGGTTGCGCTCGACGGTGACGAGGTCGGAGCCCTTGGTGATGTCCAGGGCGCCGTCGTGGATCTGGTACTCGCGGCCGTAGTACGTGGGGTTGGCGCTGTCGAAGTGGGCCGCGTCGGTGAACGTGTTGTGGTCCGCCCAGACATGGGTCGCCCCGCGCAGGGTGACGGAGTCGTACGCCGAGTTCCAGTTGCCGTCGTCGCCGTCCGACGGGTCCCACTGCGGGAAGCAGTCCTCGGTCGCGGCGAAGGTGAGATTGCGGACGATGACGTTGTCGACGTTCTGGATCTGGAGCATGCCGCCGGTGATGCCGGCCTTGGTACCGGGGACACCGACGATCGTCGTGTTCGCCGGCACCTTGAGGACGACGTTCTTGGCCTGCTTGTCCTGGGCCGCGGCCCGCGCCTTCTCCTGCGTGCCGGAGGGCAGCTTGGAGCGGCCGTAGGTCGCGGGGTCGTACGCCTTCAGGTACGCGGTCAGCGAATAGCCGGTGCCCGACGCGTAGTCGGCGCAGGTCAGCTTCTTGCCGGCGGCGTCGGTGTCGGCGTCGATCGTGCCCTTGACCTTGATGATCCGCGGTGTCGTGTCGGAGGCCGAGCCGAGCGCCTTCACCAGCTGCGCGCGGGTGGAGACGGTGAAGGTGTGCGCCGCGTCCGCCTTCGTACCGCCGGTCGTGCCGGTCCCGGACGCCGCCCAGCCGTCCTTGGCGGCGAGCGTCTGGTGGTAGAGGTCGGCGGTCGTGCCCGCGTTCGCGTTCAGTACGACGACACCGGCGCCGGCGGCGGCGACCACGGCCGCGGCGCAGACGACGGCGGTGCGGCGCGCGCGGAGGGACCGGCGATGGGAGGCAGAGGCCACGGATGAGTCCTTACCTGGTGCGAAGACAGACGTCCTGTGCGTGAAGCTCCCGTGGAGGGACCTTCCGACTCATCAGTGGTCACGCGCGCAAGAAAGGTTGCCGATTGTCACAGCAACCGATCTCTTACGCTCCCTTCACTCCACATTTACCTCGCTATAGGGTTCCGTTCGTGAAACGCATCCTGATCCGCTCCGGCAGGAGCCCCTTCCGTGTCGCCACCCCGGCGGAGTTCATCCAGCAGGACCTGATCGGGACGAACACGGGCAATCTCATCTTCAGCGACTCCGCGCACAAGATGCTGACGACCCCGGACACCGAAGTGACGTCGAACGGCATCAGGACCGACCCCTCGGCCCGCCGCGCCGCGGAGATCAACGAGCAGTACGACGTCTTCGTCGTGCCGCTCGCCAACGCCTTCCGCCCCGCCTTCCAGGGCTCCCTCGACCGCCTGTCGACGCTGATCGAGCAGCTCACCATCCCGGTCGTGGTGTTCGGCGTCGGCGCCCAGGCCCCCGCGGACTACGACACCGAGTGGCTGCGCCCGATGGCCGACTCCGTGCGCCGCTTCGCCCGCGCCGTCCTGGACCGCTCCGCCTCCATCGGCGTCCGCGGCGAACTGACCGCCGGCTACCTGCGCGACCTCGGCTTCCACGACGTGGACATCATCGGCTGCCCGTCGATGTTCCTGTACGGCGCGGCCTTCCCCGAGATACGGGCCTCGGAGCTCACCTCCGACTCCCGTATCGCCCTGAACCTCTCGCCGGACGCGATCCCCGTCGGCGACATCGCGGGCATCGCCCGCACCGCCTGGGAGCGCTACCCCCACCTCACGTACTACGCGCAGAACACCGCCGACGCGGAACTGCTGATGTGGGGCGACACCACCCCCGAGTCCGGCCACGCGGACCCCTTCCCGCTCCAGCTCAGCCACGCCCTCCTCCAGGAGAACAAGGTCCGCATGCCGCTGGACCCGGCGACCTGGATCGACGAGCTGCGCGCGTACGACTTCGCCTACGGCACCCGCATCCACGGCAACGTCGCGGCCCTGCTGGCCGGCACCCCGAGCGTCGTCCTCACCCACGACTCGCGCACCCTCGAACTCTGCCGCTACTTCGACATCCCGCACCGCCCGCTCACCGAGCTGACCGCCGGCACCGACCCGCGGGACCTGTACGAAGAGGCCGACTTCTCCGCGATGCTCAAGGGCCACGGCGAGCGCTTCGACCGCATCACCGCCTTCCTCGACCGCAACGGCCTGGAGAACACCTACACGCACGGCGACAGCGGCGCCGCCTTCGAGGCCCGTATGGCCGGCCTCGACCTGCCCGCGTCGATGCCGGTCTGGGACGGCGGGGACGACGGCCAGCTGCGCTACCGCATGAGCAGCCTGCGCGAGCGCATCACCGCGGCCGACACCAGGGCCGGGGAGCGGGCCGCAAAACAGGCCAGGGAGAACAAGGAACTACGGGGTAAGCTGGCCGCGGCCGAGCGGCGGGCGAGCGAGACAGCACGCCAACTCGACGCCGTACGCAAGGAGTTGGCGGCCGCGGCGAAGCGGCTGTCCGCGGTGGAGCGTCGGGTGACCGGCATCGACAAGCGGCTCCTGGTACGGCTCGGGCCGGCCCTGCGCCGCCGCGCCCGCAGAGGGCCGGCCGCGAGGACACCTGCCAACAGCGACTGACGCGAGGCGTCGACGGGGGATACACGGACATGCGCAGATGGAGGGTGGCCGCGTTCGTGGCCGCCGGTCTGATCGGGGGCGCCCTGGTGCCCGCCGCACCCGCGTCCGCCGTGCACGGCGCGGTGCCCGGCGACTTCAACGGCGACGGCTACCGCGACGTCGTCCTGCCCGCGCCGGGCGCGAACGTCTCCGGCAAGGAGGCGGCCGGCGCGGTCGTCGTGCTCTACGGCTCGAAGACCGGCCTGGCCGCCGCGCGCCGCAAGACGCTCACCCAGAACACCGCCGGGATACCGGGCACGGCCGAGGCGTACGACCGTTTCGGCGCCGCCACCGCCACGACCGACCTCAACCGCGACGGCTACGCCGACCTGGTCGTCACCTCGCCCTACGAGGACACCACCAAGGGCACCGACGCCGGCACGGTGACGGTCCTGTGGGGGAGCAAGAGCGGCCTGACGAGCGGCACCGACCTGCCGACCCCGGCCAAGGCCGCCGACGATCCGACGTACTACGGACTCGACGTCGCCGCCCAGAGCACCGGAGCCGGCGCCAAGACCCGGATCGCGGTCTCCGGCTACGACGGAACCGTCTTCTTCAGCGGACCGTTCAGCCGCACGGGCACCTACGGCTCCGTCACCTACAACCGCGAGACCCCGTCCACGGAGTCCGTCGCGCTCGGCGACTTCTCCGGCGCCGGCACCCCCGCCCCGGTCGTCGTCACCACCCGGCTCAGCGACCTGAGCGGCGGCGAGGTGTACACCGACCCGTCGTACGGCAACCAGCTCCAGGGCAACGGCCTCATCGCCGCCACCGGCGACCTCAACGGCGACGGCTGCGCGGACCTCGTGGTCGGCGACCCCGACGAACCGGCCAAGGCGGGCGTCGACGGCGCGCTCGGCGGCCGGATCCTCGTCTGGTACGGGTCCAAGCAGGGCATCGCGACGAGCGCCAAGCCCGTGCAGATCACCCAGAACACCGCCGGGGTCCCCGGCGCGAGCGAGAAGGAGGACGCCTTCGGCGGCTCCCTCGCGGTGGCCGACCTCAACCGCGACGGCCTCGCCGACATCGTGGTCGGCTCCCCCTACGAGGACCTCGCGCACCCCCGTGCGGGCCAGGTGACGATCATCCCGGGCCGCACCTCGGGCGCCCTCGGCACCGGCTCGTACTCCTTCTCCCAGGACACACCGTCGGTCCCGGACACCTCCGAGACCGACGATTTCTTCGGTACGACGGTCTCGGTGGGGGACATCAACAAGGACGGCAAGCCGGAGCTGTTCGTCGGCGCGGCCGGCGAGAACAACTTCACCGGCGCCGTCTGGGTGTTCCCCGGCGCCAGTGCCCGTCCGACGGCCACGGGCAGCCGCGTGTTCACGGCGAAGGCGGTCGGTCTCGGCCAGCAGAACGGCACGCTCCTGGGCGGCAACGGACTGCTCTGGATCATCTGAACCGTCCGAACGGCCGCAGGGCGCCCGGGACTTCACCTCCGAAGTCCCGGGCGCCCCTCGTATGTCGGCCCTCGCCTGCCGGCCCTCGTGTCTCAGCCGTCGTGCGTCTCGTCCGTGGCCACTTCCAGGGTCAGGCGGCCGTGGACGCCCCTGGCGAAGTGCCTGCGGTCGTACTTGAGGTACAGCAGGCCGCCCGCGTGCCCGTTGTCCGGGTAGATGGAGTCCTCGTCCAGCGTGACGCGCGTAGTGGTGTTGCTCGCGTACGGCTCCACCTCGGCCGACAGCAGCACCGACTTCTCGTCGAAGAACAGCTGCCCGGTGTGGCAGGCGTGCCCGCCCTCGTAGCCGGCGTCGGTCCAGGTGCCGTCCACGTGGACCTTGACGTGGATGTGGACGCAACGGCCCTGGTACCAGCCGGGGAAGACGGTCCGGAAGGTGACCTCGCCGTGCCGGTCGGTGCGCCAGGTGCCGCGCAGATAGCGCTCGTCGTCGGTCGGCTCCTGGTGGCCGCCGCCACCGCCCGGGGGAGGGCCGGTGGGCGTGTCCGTCGGGGTGCCGGTGGGGGTGTCGGTGGGCGGGGGACCCGTCGGGCCGCCGCCCCCGCCGCCGCTGCCCATGTCCTCGTAGCCGGAGTACACGCCGGTGGCGTTGCAGTGCCAGATGTCCACGGCCGCGTTCCGGACCGGCTTGCACGTCTCCGCGTCGATCACCTTGAGCTGGAGGGCGAGCGGGACGCCCTCCTGGTCCTCGGTGACATCACGGCGGATCTTGTCCGCGTCGATGTAGTACGGCCCCTCGACCAGCTCGGAGGTCAGCGCGTAGCAGGTCTCCTCCGGGGCGCCCGGCTTCGGGGCGGCCTGTTTCGGGCCACCCTCCTGGGCGGATGCGCCGGTGGCCAGGGCGGTGCCCACACCGGCCGCGGTCACCGCGATGCCACCGGCGGCTAATACCGTCCGGCGGGCCAACGTCCCTCTGTCTTCGGGTGTTTGAGTGTCCGTCATGGTCAGGGACGGTAGGTGGGAGCTACTCGGCAGGAACATCTGAAAGAGCTGTGAATCGTGGTGCCCAGCCGAAAGGGCTCGAAACCGACGCCGGTTTCGAGCCCTTCGGTACCGCTCAGAGTGCTTGTGTCACTCCCGCTCAGCCTGCTCGCGTCACTTCGCCTGCGGCTTGCGCACCTGGAGGTGCAGCTCCTTCAGGCGGGCCTCCTCCAGCTCCGTCGGCGCGCCCATCATCAGGTCCTGGGCGTTGCCGTTGAGCGGGAAGGAGATGGTCTCGCGGATGTTCGGCTCGTCGGCCAGCAGCATCACGATGCGGTCGACGCCGGGGGCGATGCCGCCGTGCGGCGGGGCGCCGAAGCGGAACGCGCGCAGCATGCCGGCGAACTTGTCCTCGACGGTGTCACGGTCGTAGCCCGCGATCTCGAACGCCTTGAGCATGATGTCCGGCTCGTGGTTCCGGATCGCGCCGGAGGACAGCTCGACGCCGTTGCAGACGATGTCGTACTGCCAGCCCAGGATGTCCAGCGGGTCCTGGGTCTCCAGGGCCTCAAGTCCGCCCTGCGGCATGGAGAACGGGTTGTGCGAGAAGTCGATCGCGCCGGTCTCCTCGTCCTTCTCGTACATCGGGAAGTCGACGATCCAGCAGAAGCGGAAGACGTTCTCCTCGAAGTGACCGGCGCGCTTGGCGGCCTCGACGCGGACCGCGCCCATGATCTTGGAGACCTCTTCGAACTCGCCCGCGCCGAAGAAGACGGCGTGCCCGGCGGCCAGCGACAGGCGCTTGGTCAGCTCGGCGACGTTGTCCTCGGTGAGGAACTTCGCGATCGGGCCGGTCAGCGAACCGTCCTCGGTCACGCGCACCCAGGCCAGGCCCTTCGCGCCGAGCGTGACCGCGAAGTCGCCGAGCTGGTCGAAGAACTTGCGGGGCTGCGCCGAGACGTCCGGCACCGCAAGGGCGCGCACGTGCTTGCCGGCGAAGGCCTTGAACTCCGAGCCCTCGAAGATGTCGGTGATGTCGGTGAGTTCGAGCTTGGCGCGCAGGTCCGGCTTGTCGGAGCCGTACTTCAGCATCGACTCGCGGAACGGGATGCGCGGGAAGGGGGAGGTGACCTCCTGGCCGCCGCCGAACTCCGTGAACAGCTCGGTCATGAGCTGCTCGATCGGCCGGAACACGTCCTCCTGCTCGACGAAGCTCATCTCGACGTCGAGCTGGTAGAACTCGCCCGGCGAGCGGTCCGCGCGCGCGTCCTCGTCGCGGAAGCAGGGCGCGATCTGGAAGTAGCGGTCGAAGCCCGAGATCATCAGCAGCTGCTTGAACTGCTGCGGCGCCTGCGGAAGGGCGTAGAACTTGCCCGGGTTCAGGCGGGAGGGGACGACGAAGTCACGGGCGCCCTCGGGGGAGGTCGCGGACAGGATCGGCGTCGCCATCTCGTTGAAGCCGAGCGCGACCATCTTCGAGCGGATCGCGGCGATGACCGAGGAGCGCAGCATGATGTTGCGGTGCATGCGCTCGCGGCGCAGGTCCAGGAAGCGGTACTCCAGGCGCCGCTCCTCGTTGACCCCGTCCTCGGTGTTGATCGTGAAGGGCAGCGGGGCGGCCGCGCCGAGCAGCTCGACCTCGCCGACCTCGACCTCGACCTCACCGGTCGGCAGGTCCGGGTTCACGTTGTCCGTGCCGCGGGAGACCACCTTGCCGTCGACGCGGACGGTCGACTCCTTGGTGACCTTGTCCAGCGCCTCGTAGGCGGGCGTGCCGGGACGGGCGACGAGCTGCGTGATGCCGTAGTGATCGCGCAGATCGATGAAGAGGATGCCGCCCAGGTCGCGCCGATTGTGCAGCCAGCCGCTCAGCCGGACGTCGGTGCCGACGTCAGAGGCGCGGAGCTCGCCGCAGGTGTGGGACCTGTACCGATGCATCGTCGTTCATCCAGTCTTCGCGTATCGGGGTCTGTGTCACTCGGGGTGTTTCACGTGAAACACTCGGCCAAGCCTACCGGGGACCCCAAGATCGGCTCCCCACCATTTGGGCCCCGGAACACTTCTCACACCCCGATCAGTGGCACTCATCGATCACCTTTTCTTAAAGTGGGGCAATGCGCACTGGTGAGCCTCTGCCCGCCGTGGGGGAGGTTCTCGCCGCCCTCGCGACCGGCCTGTGGTCCTGGGACACCGCCACAGAGGTGGTCACGGTGGACGCCGAGGCCGCACGTCTGCTCGGGCTGCCCGTGAAGGCCGCCTCCCTCACGGAGGCCCAGATCCGGTCCCGGCTGCACCCCGTCGACTGGAACGAGATCGCCGGCATCGTCGGCCTGGCCGTCGCCGAGGGCACCCTCGCCGAGGTGCGGGTGCGGGTCATGGACGAGCACGGCCGGGTGATCAGGGTCGTGCGCTCCCGCTCCAAGCCGTCGTACGACCCCGAGCAGGAAGCGTTCCAGCTGATCGGCACGCTCCAGGAGGTCACCGAGCCGACCCCGGGCAGCCCCGCGGGGCGCAGTGCCGTCACGGGTGACTGGCGGCGCTCCCGGGAGGCGTTCCTGCTGGACGCGGGCCGTGCGCTGGCCGAGGCGCGGTCGACGGCGGAGGTGCTGCGGGTCGCGGCGGGCCTGTCGATGCCGGGCTTCTCCCCGGACGGGCTGGCGGTCTTCGAGGTCGCGGGCGACCGCCTGTCGATCATCGGCCTGCACGGGTACCAGCCCGGCGACGAGGACCCGTTCTCCCCCATGTCCCTGCAGGCGGACTATCCGGCCGCCGAGGTGATCCGCACCGGCCGCGCCGTCTACCTCTCGTCCCCCGGCGACTACAAGGCCCGCTATCCGGTCATGTGGCAGCTGATCGAGCACCTCGGCCGCGAGTCCTGGGCGTATCTGCCGCTGACGGTCGCGGGCCGCACGATGGGTGCCTGGATGGCGTCCTTCGCGTATCCCGTCGCCTTCACCCCCGACGAGCGCTCGGTCCTGACCACCATCGCCCGCATGCTCGCCCAGGCCCTCTCCCGGGCCGGCGTCGCCGAGAGCGAGCGCGCCCTGACCGACGGCCTGCAGCGCTCCATGCTGCCGACCCTGGGCCCCCGAATACCGGGCATGAACGTCGCCGCCCGCTATGTGCCCACCGGCGGCGGTCTGCAGGTCGGCGGCGACTGGTACGACATGATCCCGCTGCCCGGGAGCACCGCGGGCGGCGGGCGGATCGCCCTGGTCATCGGTGACGTCCAGGGCCACGACGTGCGGGCGGCCGGTCTGATGGGCCAGCTGCGGATCGCCCTGCGCGCCTACGCCTCCGAGGGCCACCGCCCCGACGCGGTGCTCTCCCGCGCCTCCCGTTTTCTGCACGGGATGACCTACGGCTCCCCCGAGGACGCCTCCGACCTGCGCTTCGCGACCTGCCTGTACATCGAGGCCGACCCGGCCACCGGCACCCTGGACATCGCCCGGGCCGGCCACCCGGACCCGGCGATCCGGATGGCGGACGGCACGGTGCTGGCCCGGCCGACGGCGGGCGGGCTGCCGCTGGGCATCGACCCGGACGCCGACTACCCGACCACGCGGATCACCCTGGAGCCCGGCGAGACGCTGCTGATGTGCACGGACGGGCTGATCGAGACCGGCGGCCACGACCTGGACACGGGCTGGCAGCGGATCCGTTCGATCCTCGAAGAGCACGAGGGCGATCTGGAGGAGCTGGCCGACGCCCTGGTGCAGGGCGTGCACGGGCCCTCCTCCCACCACACCACCGGCCCGCTCGCCGACCGCCGGGAGGACGACATAGCGGTGCTGCTGCTGTCCCGGCCGGGGACCGGCGACGCCAAGGACACCCCGACCGGGCTGGCGCCGACGGTCCGGCGCACCATGATGTCGGTCGCCCAGGCGGAACCGGAGCGGGTGGCGGTGGCCCGGCAGCAGCTGCGCGAGCTGCTGCACGACTGGACCTCGCAGGACCAGATCGACTCGGCGGTCCTGCTGCTGTCCGAGATGCTCACCAACGTCCTCGTGCACACCGACGCCGACGCGCTGCTGCTGGCCGAGGTGCGCGACGAGTCCGACGGGCGCCGGATGCGCATCGAGGTCACCGACACCAGCGACGACCTCCCGCACAAGCGCCGCCCCGGCGAACTGGCCTCCTCCGGCCGCGGCCTGGTCCTCATCGAACTCCTCGCCGACACCTGGGGAGTCGACCCGCGGGGCGAGGGCAAGAGCATCTGGTTCGAACTCCTCGAACCCGAACCGAAGGACACCGAGGGGTACGGGATCGAGGGCTACGGCCCCGAGGGCGCCGGCGACTCCATCGGCCCCGGCGCCTGAGGCGGCGCCCCGTAGCGCGTCCGCAGTTCGTGCAGGACCCCGAAGGCGGCCGCCGTCAGCGGTACGGCGAGCAGCATGCCGAGGATCCCGGCGACGGAGGCGCCCGCGGTGATCGCCAGCATCACCACCGCCGGGTGCATCTGCACCGTCCGGCTCTGGATCATCGGCTGCAGTACATGCCCCTCCAGGACCTGTACGGCGAGCACGACACCGAGAGCCCACAGGGCGATCACGAAGCCGCGGTCGGCGAGCGCGACCAGGACGGCGACGGCACCGGAGAGGAAGGCGCCGAGGTAGGGGATGTAGGCGCCGACGAAGACGAGCGCGCCCAGGCCGACGGCACCGGGGACGTCGAGCACGAGCAGGCCCACGGTGATGCACAGGGCGTCGATGAGCGCGATGATCGTGGTCCCCCGCATGAACCCCTCGACGGCCTCAAAGGCCCGCCGCGCCATGGCCTCGACGAGGTCGGCGGTGCCGCGCGGGGCGATGGACCGCAGGGTGCCGACGGCACGGTGGGAGTCGCGCAGGAAGAAGAAGACCAGCAGCAGGGCGAGGACGGCCATGGCGATGACCTCGCCGACCACACTGACCCCGCTGATCAGGTTGGAGGCCGCGGTGCCGCCGAACTTGGTGAGCAGTTCCTTGGCGTTGGAGGCGAGGTCGTCCAGTGAGGTCCCGGCGGCACCGAAGTGCTCGGTGAGCGAGGTCGCCGCGTCCTTGAGCGAGGCGACGATCTCGTCGCCGGTGTCGATCAGCGCGGCGACCACGATGTACACGGCCCCGCCGACCACGGCGACGACCGCGACGCAGGTGAGCCCGGCGGCCACCGACCGGTTGACCCGCGCCTCCACAAGACGCCGGTACAGCGGCCCGAGCAGCGCCGTCCCCAGCAGCGCGAGCAGCACGGGCGTGACGGCCGTCTTGAGCTCCGCGCACAACCGGATCCCCACATACCCGACCCCGGCGACAAGCAGCAGAACGGCACACCAGGCGGCGAACCGGCGAACGGCCTCGGGAAGCAACTGCACACCCCCACCCGACCACGCCCCGAACCCCACGTCCCGCCCGAACACCCCGTCCGGGTGACGACCCGTCAGCAGGTCATGCGGTTGCCGGGCATTCGGCGGCGCCCGGGCAGGCAGAAGGGCCCCGTCCGGCTGTCGTAGCCGGGCGGGGCCCCTCTCATGGAACCGGTCAGCCCTGGGGGCCGCTCTCGTTCATGCCGTGCACCGCCGGGATGGTGCCCAGGCGGCCCTTCTGGAAGTCCTCGAAGGCCTGCTGGAGCTCCGCCTGGTTGTTCATGACGAACGGGCCGTAGTGGGCCATCGGCTCACGGATCGGCTGGCCGCCGAGGAGGACGACCTCCATGTCCGGGGTGTTCGAGTCCTGCTGCTCGTCCGCGCGGACGGTCAGCGAGGAACCCGCGCCGAACACGGCGGTCTGGCCCAGGTGGATCGGCCTGCGCTCGGCGCCCACCGCACCCTTGCCGGCCAGCACGTACGCGAGACCGTTGAAGTCCTCGCGCCACGGCAGGGTCAGCTCGGCGCCCGGGGCGAGCGTCGCGTGGATCATCGTGATCGGCGTGTGCGTGATGCCGGGGCCCGCGTGACCGTCCAGCTCACCGGCGATGACCCGCAGGAGCGCGCCGCCGTCGGGGGTGGTGAGCAGCTGCACGTTGCCGCCGCGGATGTCCTGGTAGCGCGGGGCCATCATCTTGTCCTTGGCCGGGAGGTTCACCCACAGCTGCAGGCCGTGGAAGAGACCGCCGGACACGACCAGGGACTCCGGCGGCGCCTCGATGTGCAGCAGGCCCGCGCCCGCCGTCATCCACTGGGTGTCGCCGTTGGTGATGGTGCCGCCGCCACCGTTGGAGTCCTGGTGGTCGAAGACGCCGTCGATGATGTAGGTGACGGTCTCGAAACCGCGGTGGGGGTGCCAGGGAGTGCCCTTGGGCTCGCCCGGCGCGTACTCCACCTCACCCATCTGGTCCATCATGATGAACGGGTCGAGGTGGCGGTAGTGGATCCCGGCGAACGCGCGGCGCACCGGGAAGCCCTCGCCCTCGAATCCGCTCGGGGCGGTCGTGACGCCGAGCACGGGGCGTGCCACGGCATCGACCGGCGTGGTCACGCGCGGGAGCGTCAACGGGTTCTCGACGGTCACTGCAGGCATGTCGGTACCTCCTTGTGCGGCCAGTTTAGTTGAGCATTGAACTTTCTGCCACCCCTAACAGAGAAAGCCCGGAGGACATTCCCTCCGGGCTTCCAGGTCTGGGGATGCGAATCAGCCGTACATGCGGCGCATGGCGAAGTCGACCATCTGTTCGACCGCCTTCGCGTCGAAGACCATCCTGTGCTCGCCCTCCATGTCGAGGACGAAGCCGTAGCCGGTGGGCAGGAGGTCGATCACCTCGGCGCCGGTGATCACGAAGTACTTGGACTCCTTGCCCGCGTACCGCCGCAGCTCCTTGAGCGAGGTGAACATCGGGATCACCGGCTGCTGCGTGTTGTGCAGCGCGAGGAACCCGGGGTTGTCGCCCCGCGGGCAGTACACCTTCGATGTGGCGAAGACCTGCTGGAAGTCCTCGGCCGCCAACTGGCCGGTGGTGAACGCCCGCACCGCGTCCGCGAGGGACGGTGGGGACGGCTCGGGGTACAGCGGCGGCTGCTGGCCGTACCCGCCCGGCATCTGCTGCTGTCCTTGGGCGTACTGCTGCTGCTGAGCGCCCACACCCTGGTCGTAGCCGTACATGCCCCAAAGAGTACTGAGTCACAGATGACCCAATCGGGGTTGCTTCTTATTACCGACGGGTAGCATCATCGTAGCTACTTATTGGTACACGTTTATCCATCTGAACCAGCGCGAGGATCCAGTGCCTCGCCGATCTCTCTACGGAGCCGGGAGCCGTCACCATGGGGCACTACAAGTCGAATCTCCGCGACATCGAGTTCAACCTCTTCGAAGTACTCGGCCGCGACAAGCTGTACGGCACCGGGCCCTTCGAGGAGATGGACGCCGAGACCGCGAAGAGCATCCTCGACGAGCTCACCCGCCTCGCCGAGAACGAGCTGGCGGAGTCCTTCGCGGACGCCGACCGCAACCCCCCGGTCTACGACCCGGAGACGCACACCGCGCCGGTCCCGGCGTCCTTCAAGAAGAGCTACAAGGCCTTCATGGACGCGGAGTACTGGCGCCTGGGCCTGCCCGAGGAGATCGGCGGCACGACCGCGCCGCCGTCCCTGATCTGGGCGTACGCGGAGCTGGTGCTCGGCGCGAACCCGGCCGTGTGGATGTACTCCTCCGGCCCGGCGTTCGCCCGCATCCTCTTCGAGGAGGGCACCGAGGAGCAGAAGAAGCTCGCGAAGATCGCCGTGGAGAAGACCTGGGGCTCCACCATGGTCCTCACCGAGCCCGACGCGGGCTCGGACGTCGGCGCCGGCCGCACCAAGGCGGTCCAGCAGGAGGACGGCTCCTGGCACATCGAGGGCGTCAAGCGCTTCATCACCTCCGGTGAGCACGACATGGAGGAGAACATCCTCCACTACGTGCTGGCGCGCCCCGAGGGTGCCGGGCCCGGCACCAAGGGCCTGTCCCTCTTCCTCGTACCGAAGTACCTCTTCGACTTCGAGACCGGCGAGCTGGGCGAGCGCAACGGCGTCTACGCCACCAACGTCGAGCACAAGATGGGCCTGAAGGCCTCCAACACCTGCGAGATGACCTTCGGCGACCAGCACCCCGCCAAGGGCTGGCTGATCGGCGACCGGCACGACGGCATCCGCCAGATGTTCCGGATCATCGAGTTCGCGCGGATGATGGTCGGCACGAAGGCGATCTCCACGCTGTCGACGGGCTACCTGAACGCGCTGGAGTACGCCAAGGAGCGCGTCCAGGGCTCCGACCTCGCCGCCTTCGGCGACAAGTCCGCGCCCAAGGTCACCATCACGCACCACCCCGACGTCCGCCGCTCGCTGATCACGCAGAAGGCGTACGCCGAGGGCATGCGCGCCCTCGTCCTCTACACCGCCTCGATCCAGGACGCGATCCAGGTCAAGGAGACGAACGGCGAGGACGCGAAGACCGAGCACGCGCTCAACGACCTGCTCCTGCCGATCGTGAAGGGCTACGGCTCCGAGAAGGGCTACGAGCAGCTCGCGCAGTCGCTGCAGACCTTCGGCGGCTCCGGGTTCCTCCAGGAGTACCCGATCGAGCAGTACATCCGCGACGCCAAGATCGACACCCTGTACGAGGGCACGACGGCGATCCAGGGCCAGGACTTCTTCTTCCGGAAGATCGTCCGCAACCAGGGCGCGGCCCTCAACTCGCTGGCCGAGGACATCAAGAAGTTCCTCGCGCTCGGCACCGGCGGCGAGGACCTGGCCGGCGCCCGCGAGCACCTCGCCAAGGCGGCCGTCGAGCTGGAGGCGATCGTCGGCCTGATGCTGACCGACCTCGCGGCCACCGAGCAGGACGTCAAGAACATCTACAAGGTCGGCCTGAACACCACCCGCCTGCTGCTCGCCTCCGGCGACGTGATCGTCGGCTACCTGCTCCTCAAGGGCGCAGCCGTCGCCGCCGAGAAGCTGGAGACGGCCCCCGCCAAGGACAAGGCCTTCTACACCGGCAAGATCGCGGCGGCGAAGTTCTTCGCGGCCAACGTCCTGCCGGGCGTCACCGGCGCCCGCAAGCTCGCCGAGAACGTCGACCTGGACGTCATGGAGCTCGACGAAGCGGCGTTCTAGTTCCAGGAGCGCGGCCGGACCGCGCTCCCGTTCCGATGAGAGACCGGTCACCCGGTCCAGGTCGTGGTTCCAGCGGCCCGGGATCTGGGTAGCCAGAACTCCACATCGCCTCCCGAGGGCCCGCTCCCCAGCACGCGGAGTGGGCCTTCGTACGTCGTTAAGGTGAACCCCATGAGCGAACCCCCCCGCTTCGACCGCGGCCACACCGACGACCTCATGTCCTTCCTGACGGCCAGCCCGTCGCCGTACCACGCGGTGGCCGGCTCCGCCGAGCGGCTGGAGAAGGCAGGGTTCAGGCAGGTCGTGGAGACGGACGCCTGGGACGGGACGACCGGCGGGAAGTACGTGCTGCGCGGCGGCGCGATCGTGGCCTGGTACGTCCCCGAGGGCGCGGCGCCCCACACGCCGTTCCGCATCGTCGGCGCGCACACCGATTCCCCGAACCTGCGGGTCAAGCCGCTGCCGGACACCGGTGCGCACGGCTGGCGCCAGGTCGCCGTGGAGATCTACGGCGGGCCGCTGCTGAACTCCTGGCTCGACCGTGACCTGGGCCTGGCCGGCCGGGTGACCCTGCGGGACGGCTCGACCCGCCTGGTCAACGTGGACCGGCCGCTGCTGCGGGTGCCCCAACTCGCCATCCACCTGGACCGATCGGTGTCGGCGGAGGGGCTCAAGCTCGACAAGCAGCGGCATCTGCAGCCGGTCTGGGGCCTGGGCAACGACGTGCGCGACGGCGACCTGATCGCCTTCGTCGAGGAGACGGCCGGGCTCGCGCCGGGCGAGGTCACCGGCTGGGACCTGATGGTGCACTCCGTGGAGCCGCCGGCCTACCTGGGCCGTGACAAGGACCTGGTCGCGGGCCCGCGCATGGACAATCTGCTCTCCGTGCACGCGGGCGTCGCCGCGCTCGCCGCGGTCTCCGTCGGGAACCTGCCCTCCATCCCCGTACTCGCCGCCTTCGATCACGAAGAGAACGGCTCGCAGTCGGACACCGGCGCCGATGGGCCGCTGCTCGGCAGTGTGCTGGAGCGTTCGGTGTTCGCCCGCGGGGGCTCCTACGAGGACCGCGCGAGAGCCTTCGCCGGCACCGTCTGTCTCTCCTCCGACACCGGTCACGCGGTGCACCCCAACTACGCCGAGCGGCACGACCCGACGCACCACCCGCGGGTCAACGGCGGGCCGATCCTCAAGGTCAACGTCAACAACCGCTACGCCACGGACGGTTCGGGCCGCGCGGTGTTCGCCGCCGCCTGCGAGAAGGCGGGCGTCCCCTTCCAGTCCTTCGTGTCCAACAACTCCATGCCCTGCGGCACGACGATCGGCCCGATCACCGCGGCCCGGCACGGCATCAAGACCGTGGACATCGGCGCGGCGATCCTCTCGATGCACAGCGCCCGCGAACTGTGCGGCGCGGACGACCCGCATCTGCTGGCGAACGCGCTGGTGGCGTTCCTGGACGGGTAGTCGCGGGGCGGCCGCGGGGGCCGGTCGGCCGGGTTGTCAACGGCGCGGTGGCGCATGGGTGTTGTACGCCGGGGTACCCGGAGGTCCGGACCGGAAGGACCGGGCCGGACAGGAGGCGACACTCATGGGCCTCGGTGGATGCATCATCCTGATCGCTTCGGGAGCCATCCTCACCTTCGCGACCGACTGGCACATGAAGGGGGTCAACCTCGACCTGGTCGGCGTCATCCTCATGGCCGTCGGACTCATCGGCGTCAGCACCTTCAGCAGCATCGCGCGGCGCAGGCGGGTGGTCGTACCGCCGACCACGTCGGTGATCGACGAGGACCCGAACCGCCGCCGCGACGGCTACGGCGGCGGATACGGCGTCTAGCGGATACGACGTGTAACGGGCAATCGCGAACAACTGCGAGCGAAGTCAGCCTGTTCAGTTGTGTGAATAGCGTGAAGAATTTCGGGCCCGGCAGGGCTCTTTCAGGGCGTCGAAGGCTCCTTCGGAGCACTCACGCGTCCCGCTCGTCCATCCCCGCCAGGACCAGCGGCAGCCGGTCCGCCCCGCCCTCGGTGAGGCGGACCGGAACGCCCCAGTCCTGCTGGTGGACATGGCAGGCCGGGTACTCGACGGCTGGGTCGTCGTCGCACGAGGCCGCCATCGCGGAGACGTGCAACACGCCTTCCTCGATCGCGGGGTTGAGCTCCAGCTCCCGTACGAGATCCGTGTCCGCTCCCTCGCCCGCGAGCAGCAGCTCGGGCGGGGTGGCGGAGACCAGGAGCCGGGTCGAGGGGCCGTACCGGGTGTCGAGCTTCTGACTGGCGGGCGCCTGGAAGATCACGTCCAACCGGACCTTCCCCGCGGCCACTTCGGTCGCGGCGCGCTGCGTCCGATGGGCGACCGCGGCCACCCGTACCGCCTCCTCCGGCAGCCGCAGCCGGGTCAGCCGGTGGCGGGCCGACTCGACGACCACGATGTCGTCGCCGACGAGCACGGCGTCGCTCGGCTCCCGCAGATCCGTGGCCAGGGTGGTGACTTCACCCGTCGCCGGATCGAAGCGGCGCAGCGCGTGGTTGTACGTGTCGCTGATCGCGACCGAGCCGTCGGGCAGCGCGGTGACGCCCAACGGGTGCTGGAGCAACGCCTGTTCGGCGGCGCCGTCACGGTGGCCGAAGTCGAACAACCCCGTACCCACCGCCGTGTGCACGCTGCCGTCCAGATCGACCCAGCGCAGGGCGGACGTCTCGGAGTCGGCGACCCACAGCCGCTCGGGGGTGGCGGCGAGCCCCGACGGCTGCGCGAACCAGGCCTCGGCGGCGGCCCCGTCGACGAGCCCTTCATTGGTGGTACCGGCGGCGACGGCAACGGTCCGCTCGTCCGGGTCGTAGACCCACAGCTGATGCACCCCGGCCATGGCGATCCACACCTTGCCGTCCCACAGGGCGACATCCCACGGCGAGGACAGGTCGACCTCGCGGGCCGGACCGGAGGTGGGCGCCCCCTGCCACCACTGCCGTCCGGTGCCGGCGAGGGTGGTGACCTCGCCGGTCGTGAGGTCGAGGCGGCGCAGGGCGTGGTTCACGGTGTCGGCGACGACCACGGACCCGTCGTCGAGCAGCGCGAGTCCCTGCGGCTCGCTGAAGGCGGCGGTGTCCGGACCGCCGTCCGCGAACCCGCGCGCGCCCGTACCGATCCGCCGCAGGACGCTCTCCCCGTCCTCGGCGAGCTCGACGAGCTGGTGCCGGGTGGTGTCGCTGACCAGGAAGGTCCCGCCGGGCAGGACGAGCGCCTTGCCCGGGAAGCGCAGCACCGTCGGCTCCGGCTCCGGCGCCACGTACGGGCCGTCGCCGCGCCGCAGCGTGCCCTTCGCCTCGTGCTCGGCCTCCAGCTCCGTCACCAGCCGCTCGATGGCGTGCACATGGCCCTCGCCGGCGTGCTGCGCGACGACGTACCCCTCGGGGTCGATCACGACCAGCGTCGGCCACGCGCGCACGGCGTACTGCTTCCAGGTCGCCAGCTCCGGGTCGTCGAGGACCGGGTGCGCCACCCCGTACCGCTCGACGGCGTCGACCACCGCCGCGTGCTCCGCCTCATGGACGAACTTCGGCGAGTGCACCCCGATCACCACGACGGTGTCCGCGTGCTTCTCCTCCAGCTCCCGCAGCTCGTCGAGGACATGCAGACAGTTCACACAGCAGAACGTCCAGAAGTCCAGGACGACGATGCGTCCGCGCAGGTCGGCGAGGGTGTACCGCTTGTCGCCCGTGTTCAGCCAGCCGCCCTTGCCGACCAGCTCGGGAGCGCGGACGCGGACGCGTCGGGGAGTGGAGTCGCTCATGCGTCAAGAGTGCCACCCGCCACTGACAGTCACCCCGGCGGAGTCAGTCCGTCGGCCTACCGGCGGCGTTGCGGGCCGGGGTCCGGGGAAGCCGTGACGGTATGAGATTCCTCGTGCGCGACCGGCTCCTCGGCTTCGGTGACGACTACTGGATCGAGGACGAACACGGAAACAAGGTGTTCCTCGTCGACGGCAAGGCCATGCGACTGCGGGACACCTTCGAGCTGAAGGACTCGCGGGGGCGCGTCCTGATCGACATCCACAAGAAGATGCTCGCCCTGCGCGACACGATGGTGATCGAACGGGACGGCGAACCGCTCGCCCGCATCAAGCGAAAACGCCTCTCGCTCCTGCGCAACCACTACCGCGTGGCCCTCGTCGACGGCACGGAACTCGACGTCAGCGGCAAGATCCTCGACCGCGAGTTCGCCGTCGAGTACGACAACGAGCTCCTGGCCGTGATCTCCCGCCGCTGGATGCACCTCCGCGAGACGTACGGCGTCGACGTCGTCCGCGACGACGCGGATCCGGCGCTGCTGATCGCGGTGGCGGTGTGCGTGATCCACCTGGCGGAGAAGGAACGGGAGGACTGAGCGGGAGGACTAGACGGGGTACCGGGGAGCGGACTGCACCGGAGGGGGGCAGTCGTCCGTGGGGGACGGGGACGGTGCGGGCTCCGTCGGTTCCTCGACGGGCTTCGTGGGCTCGGGTGACGTGGGCTCGGGATAGGTGGGCTCGGGTGACGTGGGTTCAGGAGCCGAGGGTTCGGGAGTCGAGGGCTCCGGTGACGTCGGCTCGGGCGCCGGCGTGCCCGGGCCGCCCGAAGGCGCCGAGGTGGGCGTGGGTATCGGCGTCGGCGTCGGCGGCACGGGCGGGAGCGGAGGCGGTATCGGCACCGGCGTGGCAGCTCCCGGCCCGGTATCGCCGACGTCGTACGAGACCGGGACCGGGACGTCGGACGGTGTCGAACCGGGTCTCGGCGCCTGAGTTCCTTCCGTGGTGCCGGGCGTGGCCGTCCCGTCGCCCGTTTCCGGCTGCCCAACCGGCGCCTGAGCGACGGGCGTCTCCCGCACCGACCCCTTGTCCACGGTGACCGGACCGGAGTCGACCGACCCGAGCGCGATGCAGATCGCCACGGCACCGGCCACGGCGGCACCAGCGGCCACGGCCACGGGTGCCTTGGCGCCCCCGGCCACGGCGGACTTCACTCCGTGCAGCAACCCACCGCCGTGCCCGCCACCCGCAAGCCCGGCCGCGCCGCCGTGCCCGCCCGCAACCCCCGCCGCACTGCCATGACCACCGGCGAGTCCCGCCGCAGCGCCATGCCCGCCGGCCGAACCGGCTGCTCCTGCGGATGCCCCGCCGGACCCGCCCGCCGAAGCTCCGGCCCCGGCGCCGCTACCCGCACTCGCGCCACTACTCGCACCCGCACCGGAAGCCGCGCTTCCGCTCGCCCCGGCGCCTCCACCGGCGCCCGAGGCACCGGCGCCCGAAGCACCGCCCACCGCAGCCCCCGTCGAACCCACAACACCCGCCGCCCCCGAAAGCAGCCACTTCCCCGCCCCGCCCACCGCGAACACCAGCAGTGCAGGTCCGATCAGTGCGGGCAGTTTGCTGTTGGTCTGCATCAGGAGGGCGAGCCGTTCGCGGCAGTCGTCGCACGCGTCCACGTGTCCGAGCAGCCGCTCGGACTGACGGGCCGTCGCGTTGCCGCGAACGTACGCGGGCATGCGCGCCCAGTGCACCTGGCACGCGGGATCGTCGGGAGCGCCGGTCTGGGTGCGCAGGAACGCCTGCCGCATGCCTTCACGCGCGCGATGGAGCAGGACCGCCGTCGCCCCCTCGCGCGTGCCGAGCTGCGGCCCGATCGCGGCGAGGGGCTGCCCCTCCGCCTCGGCCAACCACAGTGCCTTGACCCAGCGTTCGGGGAGTTCGCCCAGCACGCGCGTGAGGAGGTCGACGGAGGACACCCGCTCCGCGGGGTCGTGCCCGTGCGCGCCGGCCTCGGCCCGCTCGTCGGTCTGCGGATCCTGCGGTGTCTCGCGTACGGCGCCGCCGGCCGCGGTCGCCAGCCGCCGCACCGTCGTCATCAGGTACGCCGGCACGTTGTCGATCTCGTGCCCGGCGGACAGCCGCCGCCAGACCCGGAAGTGGGCCTCGGCGACGATGTCGTCGGCGGTCCAGGAGTTCCTGGTGAGCGAGCGCGCGTAGGCGACGAGACGCGGCTGCTGCTCCGCGTAGACGCGGGCGTACTCGGCGGTGGAACCGTCGTTCATGGCAGGAACTCCAGTTGCCTGCTGGGGGATGGCCCCGATGGGTTTGTCACCCTAGATGACAAAGGTTTCAATTAAAGTTGCGGCCGAAATGAAAGGTGACGCAGGTCACAGCCGTCACTCGCGAAACCGCGTAATCAGATGCCCCTCCCGACGGTCGAGAAGACATCGGCACCAGCCATCGGCGTCACCGCACCAACTCGCCGACTTCCCGCCCGCCTTGGAGACCATCCGTGTACGTCAGCCTCGACCAGCCCACCGGCGCCCGACTGATCACCCGCGATCAGGAGCTGGCCGTCCCCGTCACCCTGCGCTACGGCTCCGACGACCCGCTCGCCGTGCACTTCGCGTTCCCGGCCTGGATAGCGCTGGACGGCGAGCCGGTGACGTGGACCTTCGCCCGCGCGCTGCTGGAGGAGGGTCTTGGCGCGGCCACCGGCCTTGGCAGCGTGCACATTTGGCCGTGCGGGCCGACGGACACGATCGTGGAACTGCACACGCCGGACGGGGTGGCCATGCTGCGGTTCAGGACGGCCGATCTGAACCGGTTCCTGCTGCGGTCGTACACGGTGACGGAGCCGGGTGAGGAGGCGGTGGGTCCTGCGCTGGAGCACGGGCTCGCCGCGCTGCTTGACGGGGTGTGAGGTGCCCTCAACTCCGGGCGCCCTCAACTCCGAGGCGCGGTCAACTCCGAGGCTCGGTCAGCGTCGAGGCGGGTCCAGCCCCAGCAACCGGTCCTTCAGCGCCGGGAACTGCTCCCGCGTCACCCCCACCTTCGCCGGGTCGAACTCCACGGTGAGGACCTCCTCGCCGGCGCCGGCCTCCGCCAGGACCTCGCCCCAGGGATCGACCACGATCGAGTGACCCGCCTGCGGAACTCCGGCGTGTGTCCCGGCCGTTCCGCATGCAAGGACGAACGCCTGGTTCTCCACCGCCCGCGCCTGAGCCAGCAGCGTCCAGTGGGAGCGGCGTCGCTCGGGCCAGCCCGCCGGGATCACCAGGGTCTCGGCGCCCGCGTCGACGAGCCCGCGGAAGAGTTCGGGGAAACGGAGGTCGTAACAGGTCGCGAGACCGAGCACCGTGTCCGGCAGACGGACCGTCACCAGATCGCGCCCCGCGCCCATCAGCACGGCCTCGCCCTTGTCGAAGCCGAAGCGGTGGATCTTGCGGTAGGCAGCCGCCAGTTCACCGGAGGGGGAGAAGACGAGCGAGGTGTTGTAGAGCGTGCCCGCACCGGATACCGAGTCACCGTCAGCCGCCAAGTCGCCCTCGGACGCCGCCCGTTCCGGGATCGAGCCCGCGTGCAGCCACACGCCCGCGTCGCTCGCCGCCTTGGCCATCGCCTCGTAGGTGGGGCCGTGCAGCGGTTCGGCCTCAGTGCCGAACTCCTCGTAGGCGAACGCCCCGGTGGTCCACAGCTCCGGCAGGACGACGAGATCGGCGCCCGCCTGGTCCCGTACCAGAGAAGCCACTCGCTGCCGACGTGATTCGACCGATTCGCCCTGGTCTACGGCGAGTTGGAGCAGAGAGGCGCGCACACTACCACCGTCCTGGCATTCGAGCCGTCCACACAGGCCTACGATCGTCACACGAAAGCACTGCCGGGGTGCCTCACAGCAGCGTAACTTAGCGTTCCAAGACACCCGCCCAGCGCAGCCACCTCCCACTGGCAACGACGCCAACCAGCCCGTGTACCGACCGCCGAGGGGTCCCGTTTCCGTGAGTCTGCATCCCACTCTCCAGCCCTACGCCGACGCCTGGACCCACTCCGTCGAAGCGATATCCGAGCTGGTCCAGCCGCTTGTGGAGGGCGAGTGGAACCGCCGGACTCCGTGCCCGGCGTGGTCGGTGCGGGACGTGGTCTCCCATGTCATCGGGCTGGACTGCGAGATGCTCGGCGACCCGCGGCCCATCCACACCCTGCCGCGCGACCTGTACCACGTCGGCAACGACCACCAGCGCTACATGGAGATGCAGGTCGACGTCCGCCGCCACCACACGGCACCGGAGATGACCTCCGAGCTGGAGTACGTGATCATCCGCCGCAACCGGCAGCTGCGCAACGAGTCGCGCGACCCGGGTGCCAAGGTGCGCGCCCCCCTCGGTACCGAGCTGACCCTCGAAGAGTCCATGCGCTCCCACGCGTTCAACGTCTGGGTGCACGAGCAGGATCTGCGCGCCGCCCTCGGCCGGCCCGGCAACCTCGACTCCCCCGGCGCGCAGGTCGCCCGGGACGTGCTGCTCGACGCGCTGCCCGCGATCGTGGCCGAGAAGGCGGACGCGCCGCGCAGTTCGGCGATCGTCTTCGACGTGCACGGTCCGATCGAGTTCCTGCGCACCATCCGCGTCGACATCCAGGGCCGCGGCACCCTGGAGACGGCCCCCGCGCTCGGCCCCGCCGCGACCTTCACCCTCGACTGGGAGACGTACGTGCGGCTGGCCTGCGGCCGGGTGTCGCTGGACGCGGCGGCGGACCGGGTGAAGGCGGAGGGCGATCCGGAGCTGACGGGGGCGATCCTGCGGAACTTCACGGTGACGCAGTAGCCGCCCACCGCATGACGCGGGCCGGGCGGACGGGCCTGCGCACGGCCTCCACCCGGCCGGCACACCCCGGCACCCGCATCGCCTCCACCCGGCTCACGCCGGTACGTGCACCGTCTCCACCCGGCTGGCCACCAGCCGCTCCCGCTCCAGGCGGGCCGCCCGCTTGCGCAGGCGCAGGATCTGGCTGATGCCGAGGGCCTGCAGGACGAAGACCACCGAGAAGGCGATGCTGTAGTCGTCGTCCGTCGCGTCCAGCAGCACGCCGATCGCGAACAGGGTCGTCATCGAGGCGACGAAACCGCCCATGTTGGTGATCCCGGAGGCCGTGCCCTGACGTTCGGGCGGGTTGGCCGGGCGGGCGAAGTCGAAGCCGAGCATCGAGGCGGGGCCGCACGCGCCGAGCACCGTGCACAGCACGATCAGCAGCCACATCGGCGCGTGCTCGGACGGGTACGCCAGCGTCACCGCCCACACCGTCGCGGTCGCCGCCACCGTGCCGAGCGCCAGCGGCAGCCGTGCCGTGTGGTGCCGGGCGACGACCTGGCCGTAGACGAGGCCGAAGGCCATGTTGGACAGGACGACCAGGGTGAGGAGTTCACCGGCCGTGGCGCGGGTCAGACCCTGTGCCTGGACGAGGAACGGCATGCCCCACAGCAGCAGGAACACCATCGCCGGGAACTGGGTGGTGAAGTGCACCCACAGGCCCAGCCGGGTGCCGGGCTCGCGCCAGGACGCGGCGATCTGGCGGCGGACGTAGGCGGCGCCCTGGTGCGGGAAGGGCTCCGGTTCGTGGCCCTCGGGGTGGTCCTTGAGGAACAGCAGGAGCAGGACGAACACGACCGCGCCGGCGCCCGCGCTGCCCGCGAACGCGGCCGTCCAGCCCACACCGTGCAGCAGCCGGGCCAGCACCAGCGTGGAGACCAGGTTGCCCGCCATGCCGGCGAGCCCCGCGAGCTGTGCGACCAGCGGGCCGCGACGGGCCGGGAACCAGCGGGTGCCCAGGCGCAGCACGCTGATGAAGGTCATCGCGTCGCCGCAGCCGAGCAGGGCGCGGGAGGCGAGGGCGGTGCCGTACGAGGGGGAGAAGGCGAAGCCGAGCTGTCCCGCCGTGAACAGGACGGTGCCGATGGCCAGGACCTTCTTGGTGCCGAGCCGGTCGACCATGAGGCCGACGGGTATCTGCATGCCTGCGTAGACCAGCAGTTGGAGGATCGAGAAGGTCGACAGGGCCGAGGCGCCCACGTGGAAGCGGTCGGCCGCGTCGAGTCCCGCGACCCCCAGGGACGTACGGAAGATGACGGCGACGAAGTAGACGGAGACGCCGATGCCCCAGACGGCGACGGCACGCCGGCCCCCGGGGGGATCGCCGGGCAGGGACAGTGCGGAGCGCGAACTGCCGACGCTCATCGGACCTCGCCCCGGGCCAGGTGGGAGAACCAGTCGACGTGCTGGTGCACGATCCCGGCGGCGGCCTCGGCGTCGCCGGTGCGCAGCGCGTCGAGGATCGCCTCGTGCTCGGTGAGCGTCTTGGCGATGCGGTCGGGGTGCGAGTGCATGATGGCGACGCCCATCCGCAGTTGCCGGTCGCGGAGTTGGTCGTAGAGGCGGGAGAGGATCTCGTTGCCGCCGCTGCGGACGATCTCGGCGTGGAAGCAGCGGTCGGTGACGGCGGCGCCGGCGAGGTCTCCCGCGGCGGCCTGTTCCTTCTGCTTGGCGAGCAGCTCTTCGAGCCGGGCGATGAGGGTCGGTGACGCCGGTACGACCTTGCGGACCGCGTGCTGCTCGACCAGCATCCGGGTCTCCACCACGTCCGCGATCTCCTGCGAGGAGACGGGCAGGACGAGGGCGCCCTTCTTCGGGTAGAGCCGGATCAGGCCCTCGACCTCCAGCCGGAGCAGCGCCTCGCGCACGGGGGTCCGCGAGACCCCGACGGCTTCGGCGAGCTCGCCCTCGGTGAGCAGGGTGCCGCCTTCGTAGCGGCGCTCCAGGACGCCCTGTTTGACGTGGGCGTAGACGCGGTCGGCGGCGGGTGGCTGCTTGACGGTGGGGGACGGGGCGGGTGGTGCGGAAGCCATGGGGACATCTTAGATACAACACGTACGCATGAGGAGAGCGGGTCCATCATCCGGACGAGCCACCCACCCGGTATCCGCCCGTCCGGGTGCCCGCCTGTCCGGTAGCCGCCGCTTCTGTAATGACCGCGTCACGGAAGCAGGCCCGCCCCAGCTGTCGCACAACCATCCGTGCTACATACGTGTCAGACACGTGCGGCCCGATCTTCTCTCTCCCCTCAACTTGGCCGCACCGCAGGGGCATTCGACGTAATCGGGGTATCTCAGTTGATAACCGGCATCAAGGGCGTTCGTATCCGCCGAGCCGCAGCCGTCGCCATCACGTCCGGCGCGATGCTCGCGACCGCGGCCCTGACCGCGGCACCCGCGCAGGCCGTGACCACGCCCACGATCGTCGCCAAGGGCGGCTACGTGATGAACAACGCGAACGGTAAGGGGCTGTACAGCAAGGCGGCCAACACCAAGCGTTCCACCGGCTCCACCACCAAGATCATGACCGCGAAGGTCGTGCTCTCGCAGGCGAACCTGAACCTCGACGCCAAGGTCACGATCCAGAAGGCCTACAGCGACTACATCGTCTCCAAGGGCGCGTCCTCGGCGCACCTGATCGTCGGCGACAAGGTCACCGTCCGTCAGCTGCTCTACGGGCTGATGCTGCCGTCCGGCTGCGACGCGGCCTACGCGCTCGCGGACAAGTTCGGCACCGGCTCGACGCGCGCCAAGCGCGTGTCCAACTTCATCGGCAAGATGAACACCACGGCCAAGAACCTCGGCCTGACGAACACGCACTTCGACTCGTTCGACGGCATCGGCAACGGCGGCAACTACTCGACGCCGCGCGACCTGACCGTCCTCGCCAGCAACGCGATGAAGAGCTCCACCCTGCGCGCGGTCGTCAAGACCAAGAAGTACACGGCGAAGACCATCACCAAGACGGGCTCCACCCGCACGATGGCCGCCTGGACCAACACGAACACCCTGCTCAGCAGCTACAGCGGCACGATCGGCGTGAAGACCGGCTCCGGCACCGAGGCCAAGTACTGCCTCGTCTTCGCCGCCACCCGCAACGGCAAGACCGTCTACGGCACGGTCCTCGCCTCCACCAACGCCACCCAGCGCGCCACCGACGCCACGAAGCTCCTCAACTACGGCTTCGCAAAAATCGGCTGACCCACCACCAGCTGAAAAACCTTAAGAAAGGGGCCCGCCGCGATTGCGGCGGGCCCCTTCTGTTTCCGTGCCGGTGGCGTCGGTTCACGCCCGAGCGGCCGTCACGCCCAAGTGATCAACCTCTTCGGCTGTTCCAGGATCGCTGCCACGTCCGCGAGGACCTTGGAGCCCAGCTCACCGTCCACCAGGCGGTGGTCGAAGCTCAGGGCCAGGGTCGTGACCTGACGCGGCTTCACCTTGCCCTTGTGGACCCACGGTTGGAGCTTGATCGCGCCGACCGCGAGGATCGCGGACTCGCCGGGGTTGAGGATCGGCGTGCCGGTGTCGACGCCGAAGACGCCGACGTTGGTGATCGTGACCGTGCCGGCCTGCATCGCCGCCGGGGAGGTTTTGCCCTCCCTCGCCGTCGACACCAACTCGCCCAGGGACTGCGCCAGTTGCGGGAGCGTCTTGGCGTGGGCGTCCTTGATGTTCGGGACGATCAGGCCGCGCGGGGTCGCCGCCGCGATGCCCAGGTTGACGTAGTGCTTGAGCACGATCTCCTGGTTCGCCTCGTCCCAGGACGCGTTGATGTCCGGGTTGCGCTTGATGGCGACCAGCAGGGCCTTGGCGATCAGGAGGAGGGGGTTGACCCGTAGGCCCTCCATCTCCTTGTCCTGCTTCAGCTCCTCCACCAGCTTCATCGTCCGCGTCACGTCGATCGTCACGAACTCCGTGACATGCGGCGCGGTGAACGCGGAGCCCACCATCGCCGCCGCCGTCGCCTTGCGCACGCCCTTGACCGGGATACGGGTCTCACGCGCCGTGTCGTACGTCGGCACCGGTGCGGGGGCGGACACGGGAGTGGGCGCGGTCAGCGGGGCCGCCACCGGCGCCGGTGCCACCGCCGCGTGCACGTCCTCGCGTGTGATGATGCCGTCCGGGCCCGACGGGGTCACCGTGTTCAGGTCGACGCCAAGGTCCTTGGCCAGCTTGCGCACCGGCGGCTTGGCCAGCGGACGGCTCACCTCGACCGTGGCGGTCCCCGCGTGGCCGTTCAGCTCGGACTGGATCGCCTGAGCGGCCTCCGGGACCGCGGTCTCCGCAGCCGCGGTCTCCGAACCCTTCCGCGGGCGCCGCTTCGTCGAGGACGTCGAGACGCCGTACCCCACCAGCACCGGCGTCCTGGCCGCCGGCTTCTCCTCCTCCGTCGCAGCAGCGGGAGCCTCGACCGCAACCTCGGCCGGGGCCTCCGCGGGAGCCGCCCCGCCTCCCGACACGTCCACCGCGATGATCGACGTGCCCACGTCGACCGTCGTGCCCTCGGGGAAGCGCAGCTCGCGCACCACCCCGTCGTACGGGATCGGCAGTTCCACCGCGGCCTTGGCCGTCTCGACCTCGCAGACCACCTGCCCGTCGGTGACCGTGTCGCCGGGCTGGACGTACCACTTGAGGATCTCCGCCTCGGTGAGCCCCTCGCCCACGTCCGGCATCTTGAACTCGCGTACGGACGTGTCCGTCATCGTCGTCACGACCCTCTCCTCAGTACGCCAGGGCGCGGTCGACGGCGTCGAGCACCCGGTCCAGGCCTGGCAGGTACTCCTCCTCCAGGCGGGCCGGCGGGTACGGGGCGTGGTAGCCGCCGACCCTGAGGACCGGTGCCTCCAGGTGGTAGAAGCAGCGCTCCGTGATGCGCGCGGCGATCTCCGCGCCGGAGCCGAAGAACACCGGCGCCTCGTGCACCACGACCAGGCGGCGCGTGCGCTCCACCGACGCCTGGATCGCGTCGAAGTCCAGCGGGGAGATGGAGCGCAGGTCGAGGATCTCCAGGGACCTGCCCTCCTCGGCCGCCGCGTCGGCGACCTCCTGGCAGAGCTTCACCATCGGACCGTAGGCCGCCAGCGTGAGGTCCGTGCCCGGGCGCACGACCCGCGCCTTGTGCAGCGGGCCGGGGATCGCCTCGGGGTTGACCTCGCCCTTGTCCCAGTAGCGCCGCTTGGGCTCGAAGAAGATCACCGGGTCGTCGCTCTGGATGGCCTGCTGCATCATCCAGTACGCGTCCGACGCGTTCGACGGCGAGACCACCTTCAGGCCCGACACGTGCGCGAACAGCGACTCCGGGGACTCGGAGTGGTGCTCCACCGCGCCGATGCCGCCGCCGTAAGGGATGCGCACGACGACCGGCATCTTGACCTTGCCCAGCGAGCGCGCGTGCATCTTGGCGAGCTGGGTGACGATCTGGTCGTAGGCCGGGAAGACGAAGCCGTCGAACTGGATCTCCACCACCGGGCGGTAGCCGCGCAGCGCGAGGCCGATCGCTGTGCCGACGATGCCGGACTCGGCGAGCGGGGTGTCGATGACGCGGCTCTCGCCGAAGTCCTTCTGCAGACCGTCGGTCACCCGGAAGACACCGCCGAGCTTGCCGACGTCCTCGCCCATGATCAGGACCTTGGGGTCGGTCTCCAGGGCGCGGCGCAGCGATTCGTTGATCGCCTTGGCCAGCGCCATGTTCTTGGCCGTCACGGTTTCCGTCGCCATGTCACTTGCCCCCTTCCGCGTCCGCGAACGACGCCTGGTAGGCGGCGAACTGGGCCCGCTCCTCGTCGACGAGCGCGTGCCCGTCCGCGTACACGTTCTCGAAGATGGCGAAGTGGTCCGGGTCCGGCATGGCACGGACCGCCTCGCGCACTCGCTTTCCCAACGTCTCGCTCTCGGTCTCGAGTTCCGCGAAGAATCCCTCGTCCGCGTGGTTTGAGACCTCCAGGTACCGGCGAAGCCGCAGGATCGGGTCCTTCGCCTCCCAGGCCTCGCGCTCCTCGTCGGCCCGGTACTTCGTCGGGTCGTCGGAGGTGGTGTGCGCGCCCATCCGGTAGGTGTACGCCTCCACGAGCGTCGGCCCTTCGCCGCTGCGGGCCCGCTCCAGCGCCCACCGGGTGACCGCGAGACAGGCCAGCACGTCGTTGCCGTCGACCCGCACGCCCGGGAAGCCGAAGCCCTGGGCGCGCTGGTAGAGCGGCACCCGGGTCTGCTTCTCGGTCGGCTCGGAGATCGCCCACTGGTTGTTCTGGCAGAAGAACACCACCGGCGCGTTGTAGACCGCGGAGAAGGTGAACGACTCGGCGACATCGCCCTGGCTGGAGGCGCCGTCGCCGAAGTAGGCGATGACCGCGCTGTCGGCGCCGTCCTTGGTGACGCCCATCGCGTAGCCGGTGGCGTGCAGGGTCTGGGAGCCGATGACGATCGTGTAGAGGTGGAAATTGTTGCTGTTGGGGTCCCAGCCGCCGTTGTTCACGCCGCGGAACATGCCCAGCAGGTTGGTCGGGTCGACCCCGCGGCACCAGGCGACACCGTGCTCGCGGTAGGTCGGGAAGACGTAGTCGTCGTCGCGCAGCGCCCGGCCCGAGCCGATCTGGGCGGCCTCCTGGCCCAGCAGCGAGGCCCACAGGCCCAGCTCGCCCTGGCGTTGCAGCGCGGTGGCCTCGGCGTCGAAGCGGCGCGTGAGCACCATGTCGCGGTACAGGCCGCGCAGGTCCTCGGGGGTGACGCCGGTGACGTACTTGTCGTACTCGGGGTTCTCGACGCGCTCGCCCTCGGGCGTCAGCAGCTGGACGAGTTCCGGCTCGGCGTTCGGCGCGTTCTTTGCGGTCGTTCGCTTGCCGGCCGTGCTCTTGGCTCCGGCGCTGCGTCGCGGTTTGCGCGCGGCAGTGCTCTCCACGGTCACGTGTGCTCCTCCGTCGGTCCGGCTACCCGGGTTCGCCGGGTGCCAGTGCGGCTCACCTGTGTCCCACGGACGCACGGGGTGGGTGCGGCCAGCTGCGACACAGGCGTGACAGGTGCCCCGGCGAGCGCCCTGCAGAAGGCACGTTACCCAGTGCTCCACATTTCTGTGAAACCCCTCCTGACCTGCGATTTTGCTTGGATATCCAAGTAAATCGCGAAAGTCGGGAACTCTTCCTGGTCACAGCCTTGCAGGGGGCCGGAACAACGGCACGTTATCCCGGTGACCCAGGTCACGGGAAGAGTTCCCCTCAGGCGGGACTTCAGGCCCCGTGTGAGACTGCGTATGTGCGCGAAGAGGGAAAAATCCGGGTATTCCTGCTCGACGACCACGAGGTGGTCCGGCGCGGAGTCCACGAGCTCCTGTCGGTCGAGGACGACATCGAGGTGGTCGGCGAAGCGGGCACGGCGGCCGACGCGCTGGTACGCATTCCGGCCACCCGGCCCGACGTGGCGGTGCTCGACGTACGCCTGCCGGACGGCAGCGGCGTCGAGGTGTGCCGGGAGATCCGCTCTCAGGACGAGTCGGTGCGGTGCCTGATGTTGACGTCGTTCGCCGACGACGAGGCCCTCTTCGACGCGATCATGGCGGGCGCCTCCGGATACGTCCTCAAGGCCATCCGCGGCACCGAGCTGCTGACCGCCGTCCGGGACGTCGCGGCCGGCCGCTCCCTGCTCGACCCGGTCGCCACCGCGCGCGTGCTGGAGCGACTGCGCGACGGCGGCACCGCACGGGGCGACGAACGGCTCGCGAACCTCACCGTCCAGGAGCGCCGCATCCTCGACCTGATCGGCGAGGGCCTCACCAACCGCCAGATCGGCGAGCAGCTGCACCTCGCCGAGAAGACGATCAAGAACTACGTGTCGAGCCTGCTGTCCAAACTCGGCATGCAGCGCCGCTCCCAGGCGGCCGCGTACGTGGCACGCCTGCAGGCGGAGAAACACTGAGGGATCTACCGCGGGACGCATTGAGGGACTTATGTCCCTGTTATCTCGCTTGTCCCGCCCGCACAGTGAATGCATGCCCTCCGAAGCACCCTCCGAGATGCCTTCCGACGTGCTCTCCGCGGAAAAGCTCGCCGTCGAGCTGCTCGCCCGCACCGACCACGGCCGGATCGCCACCAGCGTGCGCGCCCTGCCCTTCCTCGCCTTCGCCCGGCACATCGTCGAGGACGGCCGGGTGCTGCTGCGGCTGCCCAGGAGTTGCGGCTACGACCGGGCCTGCGTCGGCACGGTGGTGGCGTACGGCTCGGACAACCTGGGCTTCGCCCGGCCGGGCGAGAGCCTGTGGACCGTGCAGGTCGTCGGCGCGTGCACGGCGTACGAGCCGACCGCCGCCGAGACCGAGCGGTTCGGCCCGGCGCCCCGCCTGGTGGACGGCGAGCCGTACGAGCCCGTCTATCTGAGCGTCGAGCCGCAGTTCGGGACCGTCCACTCGACGGACGACGGCCTGGAACGCCACTTCGGGCACACACTGTGACCGAATGCGACTGACTGTGACAAACCCCAGGTCACGGCACCGGCTCGTGCCCTAGCATCTAGCGCGTGCCGCGCTCCCCGTTACCACCCCCATTGCCTCACGCGCCCCCGCTGGAGCCCTTGCTGCGCCAGTACGCAGCAGGTTCCGCCGTCACCTGCGAGCCCGTCGAACAGGGCCTGCTCAACCGCGGCTACCGGCTGCGCACGACCCGCGGTCGCTACTTCCTCAAGCACCACTTCGACCCCGAGACCGCCGACCCGGTCGCCATCGCCCGCCAGCACCGGGCCACCCAGCGCCTGGCCGCCCTGGGCGTCCCGGTGGCCCCGCCGCTGACCGACCGGGACGGACGTACGGTCGCCGTCGTCGGCGGACACGCCTACGCCCTGCACCCGTGGGTCGAGGGGCGGCACCGCGACGGCGGCCAGCTCACCACCACCCAGTGCGAGCGCCTCGGCGCGCTGCTCGGCGTGGTGCACGCGAGCCTGGAGCGCGTGATGCCGCGCCCCCCGCGCGCGGGCGACGAGCCGGCCGACAGCGCCGACCCCGAGGACACGTTCACCCTGATCGACGACCTGCTCACCCGGGTACGGCACCACCACCCGTCGGACTCCTTCGACGAACTGGCCCGCCACCGCCTCCTGGAACGCCGGGCGCTGCTTGAGCAGCATGCCGACCGGCGCCCGCCGCACGGCGCCTGCGTCGGCTGGGTGCACGGCGACTTCCACCCGTTCAACCTGCTCTACAAGGGAGACGCGCCCGCCGCCATCGTCGACTGGGACCGGCTCGGCCTGCGCCCGCGCGCGGAGGAGGCGGTCCGCGCCGCCGCGATCTTCTTCGTACGCCCTGCGGGCGCGCTCGATCTGCCGAAGGTACGGGCGTACGCGCGCGCGTACCGGCGCACGGCCGGCGCCACGCCCTCCCAGCTCGCGGCGGCCGTGCACCGCGTGTGGTGGGAGCGCCTCAACGACTTCTGGATGCTGCGCTGGCACTACGAACGCGGCGACACCCGCGCGGATCCCCAGTTCCCGGCCGCCTCGGCGCTCGCCGTGTGGTGGACGCGCGAGTACGACGCCGTGTGCGAGGCGTTCGCGTCGTAGCCGAATCGTCCCCGCGGGTGCCGCGGTCGGCGTCCTGAGAACAGCACGCGAAAACAGCACGCGCGCGTGGAGGCCGTTTCCGGCTCCACGCGCGCGTGGGTGTTTCTGTCGCGCTCTCGGGATCAGCCGAGAACGCCCCCGGTCACGTTGCCGCCGTCCTGACCGCCGTCCGTGCCCGGGTCCGTCGGGTCGGTCGACGGCTGGGTCGCGGTCGCCGTCGGCTCGTCCGTGGGCTCCTCGGTGGTGGGCTCGTCCGTGGGCTCGTCGGTCGGCTCGTTCGTGGCGCTCTGGGACGGCGTGTACGAGGGGGTGTACGACGGCGTGTAGTTCGAGCCGGAGCTCGTGCCGCTGCCGTCGTCGGTCTGCTGGTCGGTCGGCTCGTCGGTGGTGTCGTCGCTCGGCGTCTCGCTGGCCGAGTCGTCCTCGGTGGTCGCCGACTGGGACGGCGTCTTCGAGGGGCTCGAACCGCCGTCGCCCGAACCGGTGTTGTTCAGCGCGAGCGCGACGCCCGCCGCGATGGCGATCACCGCGAGCACCGCGAGGATCCACAGCTTGCCGCGGCCGCCGCCCCGGTTGCCGTGTCCCTCGAAACCGCCGTCGTCCCCGTTGCCGTAGCCGCCGGGCAGGATCGGCTGCGGGATCTGGGTCGTACCGGAGGAGTCACCGGAGGGCAGCACCGACGTGGCGCCGTAGCCCGCCACCGGGGTCCGGCCGTCGTGCATGCCGACCGGGCCTGTGTTCCAGGTGCCGGTGTGGCCGCCCTGGTCGTACAGCATCTGCAGCCCGTACTGGACCAGGCCGCGCATCTCCTCCGCGGTCTGGAAGCGGTCGTCGGGCTCCTTGGCGAGGGAGCGCATGACCAGGCCGTCGAGCTCCGGCGGCGAGGCGTCGGAGACCTCGGACGGCGGGGTCGGGATGTCCTGGACGTGCTGGTAGACCACCGACAGGGGCGTCTCGCCGGTGAACGGGGGCCGCAGCGCGAGGAGTTCGTAGAGGAGGCAGCCCGTCGCGTACAGGTCGGAGCGGTGGTCGACCGCCTTGCCGAGGGCCTGCTCGGGCGAGAGGTACTGCGGGGTGCCCATGACCATGCCGGTCTGCGTCATCGTCGTGGACGCGCCGTGCAGCGCGCGGGCGATGCCGAAGTCCATCACCTTGACGGCGCCGTTGTGCGTGATGATCACGTTGGCCGGCTTGATGTCACGGTGCACGATGCCGTGCTGGTGCGAGTAGGCGAGCGCCTCCAGGACCCCGGAGACGATGATCAGGGCCTGCTCGGGGCCGGGCGCCTCGGCGTTGAGGAGGAGGTCGCGGATGGTGCGGCCCTCGACGATCTCCATCACGATGTACGGCACCGACTGGCCGGCGCCCGCGCCGTAGCCGCCCGTGGTCACGGTGTCCTCGCCGGAGTCGTACACGGCGACGATCGCGTGGTGGTTGAGGCCCGCCACGGACTGGGCCTCGCGGGTGAAGCGGGCCTTGGAGGTCGGGTCCTCGGCGAGGTCGGCACGGAGCAGCTTGACCGCGACGGTGCGCCCGAGCCGTACGTCCTCGGCCGCGAAAACCTCGGCCATACCGCCCCGGCCCAGTCTGTGGGTCAGCCGGTACCGGCCGTCGCCGACCAGTCCGCCGTTGCCCCACAGCTCCGGTGCGTCCGACATACCGCCGCCAGCCGTCTCGGGGTCGGACGGGCCCTGAGCGTGCTGCTGTGCCATCAGTCCTCGCCGTCGTTTCTGCCCGCGGTACGCGCGGTGTTGTTACGGTCTCCGTCGGCCACGCTACAGCCTCGGCGCAAGCCTCCGGTCCGGGACGGGTGCCGCGAACCGCACAGGACGGACCGGCCATCAAACCCTCGAACCGTTCGGTGGTGCAACTTCCGTGTACCGCCCGTACAGCCTCTGTAACGCTCTCGCGCAGCTTCTTTCGCGTACGGTCACGGATCGGGCACCGAACTTGACGTGTCAGTGCCCTCCGGCAGACTTGGCCGGTAATGACTCAGTAGATCAATGACGGTGGGCCGGCTTCTCAAGGCCGATGGGGGACACGGAACATGAGCCAGGACGGCGCACAGGGCCGGTACGCGGGGCGGGCGCTGGCCGGCGGCCGCTATCAGCTGCGCGACTTGCTCGGCGAGGGCGGCATGGCCTCGGTGCACCTGGCGTACGACGCCGTGCTCGACCGGCAGGTCGCGATCAAGACACTCCACACCGAGCTGGGCCGCGAGCAGGCCTTCCGCGAGCGCTTCCGCCGCGAGGCCCAGGCCGTGGCCAAGCTCACGCACACCAACATCGTCTCGGTCTTCGACACGGGTGAGGACGCGCTGGACGGCTCGACGATGCCGTACATCGTCATGGAGTACGTCGAGGGCCGGCCGCTCGGCTCGGTGCTGGACGAGGACGTGCGGCGGTTCGGCGCGATGTCCGCGGACCGGGCGCTCAAGGTCACCGCGGACGTCCTGGCGGCCCTGGAGATCAGCCACGAGATGGGTCTGGTCCACCGGGACATCAAGCCGGGCAACGTGATGGTGACCAAGCGCGGGGTCGTCAAGGTCATGGACTTCGGCATCGCGCGCGCCATGCAGTCCGGCGTCACCTCGATGACGCAGACCGGCATGGTGGTCGGCACCCCGCAGTACCTCTCGCCCGAGCAGGCCCTGGGCCGCGGGGTGGACGCGCGCTCCGACCTCTACTCGGTCGGCATCATGCTGTTCCAACTGGTCACCGGGCGGCTGCCGTTCGACGCGGACTCCCCGCTGGCCATCGCCTACGCGCACGTGCAGGAGGAGCCGGTCGCCGCCTCCTCGGTCAACCGGGCGCTGCCGCCCGCGGTGGACGCGCTCATCGCCCGCGCGCTGAAGAAGAACCCGAACGAGCGCTTCCCGAGCGCCGTCGCCATGCGCGACGAGTGCCTGCGCGTGGCCGCCTCCTTCCACGCCACCCCGCCGAGCATCGTCCCCGGCGCGGCCACCCCGAGCGGCGCCGGCGTCGGCTCCGCGGTGTTCCCGCCCGTCGATCAGGCGAGCCAGGCGCCCCCGGGCCCGGTCCACACGCCGTACCAGCCGAACCCGAACCAGAACCCGTACGGCACACCCGCCCCGGCCCCGGCGTACGGCTACCCGCAGCAGGGCGGCTACCAGACGCCGGCCGGGTACGGGCAGCAGCCGCCGACCCCGCCGCCCTACAACCTCTCGCCCCAGCCGGGCCCCTCCGGGGGCGGCGGCAAGGGCAACCGGCCGGTGGTCGTCGGCGCGATCGTCGTCTCCGTGCTCGCCGTCAGCGGTCTGATCGCGGCGCTGATGCTCAACAACGGCGGCGGCAGCGGCGACGAGGGCAAGGGCGGCGACAGCAGCGCGAGCGCGTCGGCGACCGGCGACACCTCGAAGTACCGCGGCCCGGACACGTCGAAGACGATCGACTCCTCCGAGTGCTCGGAGCCGCAGGAGTCGTACAACGACCCCGACAAGATCCGGCTGCCCGACTTCCGCTTCAAGTACATCAAGTCGGTCAAGGAGTGCCTCCAGGCCGCGGGCTGGGAGGTGAAGACCAAGGATGTCGAGGAGAACACGTACGGACAGGGCGCGGTCATCAACCAGTTCCCGTCCGCCGACACGGACGTCGACCCCAAGAACATGCCCGAGATCGAGCTGGGCGTCTCGACGGGCTACCCGCCGTCCTGACGGAACGTGAAGGGGCCCGGCGGCCGAACCGCCGGGCCCCTTCTCGCTCGGATGTCTACAGGTACGGTCCGCCCACCCGGCCGCCCGGGTGACCGTCCTCGCCCGCTTCCTGGCCGCCGACGCCCGGCGGAAGGGCCCGGCGCATCTGCTCCAACTGGGCCCGCGCGGCCATCTGCTGGGCGAACAGCGTGGTCTGGATCCCGTGGAAGAGTCCCTCCAGCCAGCCGACCAACTGGGCCTGCGCGATGCGCAGTTCCGCGTCGCTGGGGGTTCCCTCGTCCCGGAAGGGCAGGGAGAGCCGCTCCAGCTCCTCGACCAGCTCCGGCGCGAGACCGTCCTCCAGCTCCTTCACCGAGCTGCGGTGGATCTCCTTGAGCCGCACCCGGCTCGCCTCGTCCAGGGGAGCCGCCCGCACCTCCTCCAGCAGCTGCTTGATCATGCTGCCGATCCGCATCACCTTGGCCGGCTGCTCGACCTGTTCCGTCACCGGAATCTCGCGGGAGTCCTCGTCTCCGCCGCCGCCAATCGCCATGCCGTCCTGGCCCACGACCAGGATCTGCGGATTGTCCGGCGACCGTTCGTTCCTCGGCATCTCCATGCCGCCATTCTCTCGCACCCGTGCATTTCATCACCTGGGCGCCCCCCGGTGACGGGTGATCCACTGTTTCCGGACCCACCGTTTCCGGCCCCGGCGATCAGGTGGGCGACGGTCAGGTGGGCGACGGTTCCGGCCGATCGGGTGGCGGCGTCGGCGGCCGTCCGCCGCGGACCATCCGCAGCAGCCGGGCCTCGCAGTGGTCCAGCCAGCGGATCTCCGCCTCCGCGTGACAGATCAGCTGCTCCAGGACCAGCAGCCGGGCCAGCTCGTCCGGATGCTCGGCGGGCGCCCCGGTCAGCGCCCGCGCACGCTGTCGTACGTACTCGTGCAGCGCGTCCGCGATGTGCCGGCGCTGCGCCTCGACCACCCGGCGCACGTCCACGCCGGGCGCGCCGACCGCGAGGACCAGCTTGATCGCCAGTTCGTCGCGGGGCGCCCCGGACCGCTCCACCGGCCCCGCGTACCAGGCCCGCAGCTCGGTACGGCCCGCCTCGGTCAGCGCGTACAGCGCCCGGCCGGCCTCGTCGGACCCGTCCTGGACGACCATCCCGTCCCGCTCCAGGCGGCCGAGGGTCGTGTAGACCTGTCCGATGTTGAGCGGCCAGGTGCCGCCGGTACGCGCCTCGAACTCGGTGCGCAGCCGGGAGCCGTAGCGGGGGCCGCGGTCCAGCAGCGCGAGCAGTCCGTGGCGTATCGACATACCTGGATTGTGCAGCCGTCCCGCGTCCCTTCGGCCCCCTGGCGCAATCCGGAATGCCGGACCGCGGGGCCGGTGTGAGCCTGGAGACGTGACTCCATGGCTGCGCACGCTGCGGGCGACGGGACGGGTGGGACGAGTGGTGGGGACGGGGACGGGGGTCCTCGTCCTGTGGTGGGGCGCGGCCCTGCCGTCTTATGGGGCGGTGTCGGCTTACGGTGCGGTGGTGCCGGCTTATAGAGCGGTGCCGTCACCCGGGGTGACGCCGTCGCACGCCCCCGCCCCCGAGGCCCCCAGGGGAACCCCTTCACACGCCCCCGTCCCCGAGGCGACCTCCTCGCACCCCCCTGTTCCCGGGGCGCCCGCGGCCGCGGCGGGCCCGAAGGCGTCCGGTTCCCCGTCCCCGAAGTCTCCCGACGGCTCCGCCGAACCGTCCCGCGCCGGAAGCCTGGCGGGCGAGGGACGGCAACGGCCGGGCCGGCCGGAGACGTCGGCGCCGGCCGACGAGAACGCGGACGGCGCCGGGGAGGCGGAGGACTCGGGATACGCCGAGGAGGAGGACGACGGGAGTTCCCCCGCCGCCGAGTCCCCCCAGGCCTCCGAGACGCCGGGGCTCGCCGTCACCCCTCTCGGCCGACCTGCGAACCGGCCCGTCACCCACGCCGAGGCCCCCACCGAACCCGTCCTGCGGATACTGCCGCTGGGCAGCGGCCTGGTCCTGATCGGCGTCGGCCTGGGCCTGGCCTTCGCGGGCCTGCGGCTACGCCGCAGATAAACCGCGCGCAAGCAGGACGCCCCAAGGGGCACGGGGCTGTATCGATGTGCGGCTCCGCCGCGGGGCGCGACCAGCCCCCACGGCCCGCAGCCGCCCCACGATCCCCGACCACCCATCCCTGGCGTCAAGGCACCACCAGCAGCACCTTGCCCACATGCCCGCTCTCCTCCACGACCCGGTGAGCCGCCGCAGCATCCGGCATCGGGATCTCGCGGTCGACCACCGGACGCACGTGCCCGGCGGCGAGCAGCGGCCAGACGTGTTCGCGTACGGCCGCGACGATCGCCGCCTTCTCCGCCAGCGGACGCGCGCGCAGCGAGGTCGCGCTGATGGCGCCGCGCTTGCCGAGCAGCGCGGCGATGTTCAGCTCGCCCTTGAGCCCGCCCTGCATGCCGATGATCGCGAGACGTCCGTTGACGGCGAGCGCCTGGACGTTGCGGTCGAGGTACTTGGCGCCCATGTTGTCGAGGATGACGTCGGCGCCCGCCCCGTCGGTGGCCTTCTTCAGCTCCTCGACGAAGTCCTGCTCGCGGTAGTTGATCAGGATGTCGGCGCCCAACTCGGCGCACCGGTCGAGCTTCTCCTTCGTACCGGCCGTCACGGCGACCTGCGCGCCGACCGCCTTGGCCAGCTGGATCGCCATCGTGCCGATGCCACTGGAGCCGCCGTGCACGAGCAGCGTCTCGCCGGGCCGCAGGTGGGCGACCATGAAGACGTTCGACCAGACCGTGCAGACCACCTCGGGCAGGGCGGCCGCGCTCTTGAGGTCGACGCCCGCGGGCACGGGCAGCAGCTGGCCGGCCGGGACGACGACCTTCTCGGCGTATCCGCCGCCCGACAGCAGCGCGCACACCTCGTCGCCGGCCGCCCAGCCGGTGACGCCGGGTCCGGTCTCGACGATCCGGCCCGAGCACTCCAGGCCGGGATAGGGGGAGGCGCCGGGCGGCGGGTCGTAGAAGCCCTGCCGTTGCAGGATGTCGGCGCGGTTGACGGCGCCGGCCACCACCTCGACCAGCACTTCGCCCTCGCCGGGCACCGGATCGGGGACCTCGTCCCACACCAGCGCCTCGGGCCCACCAGGTTCGGGAATCGTGATCGCATGCATGCAAGGGACGCTACCCCTCGCTGCCGCGCCGCTCCCGTCCGCCGGGTCCGCAGCGAAAAAAGTGTGCGATCACCGATGAGTTCCGGAGAAGGTAAAGGTCTCACCATGCAGAACCCAAGTGCGTGGAAGGAAATACCACCATGAGCCAGCACACGACCGGCCTGGCCATCGAGACCGCGGGACTGGTGAAGACGTTCGGCGACACCAGGGCGGTGGACGGCGTCGACCTCGCCGTCCCGACCGGCACGGTCTACGGCCTCCTCGGCCCGAACGGCGCGGGCAAGACCACCACCGTCAAGATGCTGGCCACGCTGCTGCGTCCGGACGGCGGCCAGGCGCACGTCTTCGGGCACGACGTCGTGCGCGAGGCCGACGACGTCCGCGCCCGGGTCAGCCTCACCGGCCAGTACGCGTCGGTGGACGAGGACCTCACCGGCGCCGAGAACCTGATCCTGCTGGGCCGCCTGCTCGGCCAAGCAAAGAAGGCCGCGCGGGAGCGTTCGGCGCAGCTCCTGGAGGCCTTCGGGCTCACGGACGCGGCGGGCAAGCAGGTCAAGCACTACTCCGGCGGCATGCGGCGCCGTATCGACATCGCCGCGTCCATCCTCAACACCCCCGACCTGCTCTTCCTCGACGAGCCGACCACGGGACTCGACCCGCGCAGCCGCAACCAGGTCTGGGACATCGTCCGCGCGGTCGTCGCACAGGGCACGACGGTCCTGCTGACCACGCAGTACCTGGACGAGGCCGACCAGTTGGCGTCCCGGATCGCCGTCATCGACCGCGGCAAGGTGATCGCCGAGGGTACGAAGGGCGAGCTCAAGGCGTCCGTCGGCGCCGGTTCCGTACATCTGCGGCTGCGGGACGCGGGGCAGCGGCCCGAGGCGGCCGAGGTGCTGCGGCGGACCTTGGACGCGCAGGTGCAGCTGGAGCCCGACCCGGTCGCGCTGACCGCGCGCGTGGGCGCGGCGGCCAGCGACAAGGCCGCCGAACAGGCCGCCCGTGCGCTCGGCGAACTGGCCCGCGCGGGCATCACCGTCGACAACTTCTCGCTGGGCCAGCCCAGCCTGGACGAGGTCTTCCTCGCCCTCACGGGACATGACACGCAGGACTCGGCGGAGCAGGGCACGGAGAAGGCAGAGCAGGGCAACCGGAAGAGCGAGGCCGTCGCATGAGTACCGCCACCAGCACCGAGACCAAGGACCTCGCCCCCGTCAGCGCCGAGTCGCTGGCCGCGCTGCTGGTCGGCGGGGAGCGACCGCCCCGGCCCAGCGCCCTGTCCGCCTCGCTGACCTTCGGCTGGCGGGCCATGCTCAAGATCAAGCACGTGCCGGAGCAGCTCTTCGACGTCACCGCGTTCCCGATCATGATGGTGCTGATGTACACGTACCTCTTCGGGGGCGCCCTGGCCGGGTCGCCGAAGGAGTACATCCAGTTCCTGCTGCCGGGCATCCTGGTGATGTCGGTCGTGATGATCACCATGTACACGGGTGTCTCGGTCAACACCGACATCGAGAAGGGCGTCTTCGACCGCTTCCGTACGCTGCCGATCTGGCGGCCGGCGGTGATGGTCGGCTATCTGCTCGGCGACGCCCTGCGCTACACGATCGCGTCCGTCGTGATGCTCACCGTCGGCATGATCATCGGCTACCGCGCGGACGGCGGGGTGGGCGGCGTGCTCGCCGGGATCGCGCTGCTGGTCGTCTTCTCGTTCGCGTTCTCGTGGATCTGGACGATGTTCGGGCTGCTGCTGCGCACCGAGAAGTCGGTGATGGGCGTCAGCATGATGGTGATCTTCCCGCTGACCTTCCTGTCCAACGTCTTCGTCGACCCGCACACCATGCCCGGCTGGCTCCAGGCCTTCGTCAACAACAGCCCGATCACCCACCTCTCGTCGGCGGTGCGCGGCCTGATGGCGGGCGACTGGCCGGCCGACGAGGTCGCCTGGTCGCTGGGCTGGGCGGGCCTGTTCGTGCTGGTCTTCGGCCCGGTCACGATGCGGCTCTACAACCGCAAGTAGCCCGAGCGGTCCGCCCGGCCCCGGTCAGTGCCGGGGCATCGGGCGGACGTCGGGTGCGACCTGCGTGCCCGGCGAGGCCCGCACGATCGTGATCAGCCGGTCCGTCAACTGCAGTGTCCCGACCGCCGGATCGTCGTATCCGAGCACCCGGTGCCCGCGTACGACACTCACCACCAGGTCGTCGGTCTCGCGCGGCTTCTTGCCCACCTCGGCCTTTATGACGGGCCGCTCCACCATGTCGAGCCCGCTGCCCTGCTGGATGAGGTCCTCCATCACCATGCCGGCCGCGGGGCTGAGCACGGACAGGCCGAGCAGCCGTCCGGCCGCGCTCGCGCTGGTGATGACGGCGTCGGCGCCGGACTGCTTGAGCAGCGGCGCGTTCTCCTCCTCGCGCACGGCGGCCACGATCTTGGCGCCGCGGTTGAGCTGCCGGGCCGTGAGCGTCACCAGTACGGCGGTGTCGTCCCGTTGGGTCGCGATGATGATCTGGCGCGCCCGCTGCACCTCGGCCCGCGTCAGCACCTCGCTGCGGGTCGCGTCCCCGACCACCCCGGCGAACCCGTCGGCGGTCGCGGCCTCGATCACCTTGGCACTGGGGTCGACCACGACGACCTGCTCCTGCTTCAGCCCGGTCGCGCAGACGGTCTGGATCGCCGAACGCCCCTTCGTGCCGAAGCCGATGACGACGGTGTGATCGCGCAAGGTGGACCTCCAGCGGTTCTGACGCCACTCCTCCCGGGTCCGTTCGGTGAGGACTTCGAGCGTGGTGCCGACCAGGATGATCAGGAAGATCACCCTCAGCGGTGTGATGACGAGGATGTTGGTGAGCCGGGCGCCGTCGCTGACGGGGGCGATGTCGCCGTATCCGGTGGTGGAGAGGGTGACGGTCGCGTAGTAGGCCGCGTCCAGGAAGTCGACCGAGCCGTCGGAGTTGTCGTTGTAGCCGTCCCGGTCGATCCAGACGATCAAGGCGGTGGCGGCCAGCACGAACAGTGCCATGAGCAGCCGTCTCACGACCTGTTGGATGGGGCGCTCGACGACCTTCTTCGGGAGTTTCACCCGATGGGTCACGAGATGCTCGTCCGCCTGCCGGGCGATCGCGTCATGGCCCGGAAGTTTCACGTGAAACACACCCCGATCCCGGCGAACGCCCAGGGCAGATCGAGCAGTTCGAGCTCCTCACCTGCACGGGCACCACCCGGTGGTACGACGACCAGGCCATCGGCCGCCGCGATACCGCGCAGCATCGCCGGACCGTTGTAGTGCAACGCCACGGCGTGGTCACCGCGCAGCACGACGGGGATCAGCCGGGTGTCGTACGGGTGCCCGTGGACCGCGTCCTGGATCGGCATCGTGTACGGCTCGGGGGCCGGGCGTGCGGCGAGGGTCCGCAGCAGGGGCTCGGCGAGCGTGAGCAGACCGGAGACGGCGGCGAGGGGATTGCCGGGCAGGCCCACGAGGTGCTGGTTCTCCTTGGTGCGGGCCAGCAGCATGGGGTGGCCGGGGCGCACCTTGACGCCGTCGACGAGGAGTTCGGCGCCGATGCGGCTCAGGGTGGGGTGGACGTGGTCGACGGGCCCGGAGGCGGTACCGCCGGTGGTCACGATCAGGTCGGCGTCGGAGCCGGTGATCGCCTTGTGCAGGGCCTTGGCGTCGTCGCGGATCCGACGGACCGCCACGACCTCGGCGCCCAGCGCCCGCAGCCACGGCGGCAGCATCGGCCCGAGCGCGTCCCTGATCAGCCCGTCCCGCGGCAACCCGTCGGTGAGCAACTCGTCGCCCAGCACGAGGACTTCGGCACGGGGAGCGGGTACGGCAGTGAGGGTGTCGTAGCCCGCGGCCGCGGCCAGACCGAGCACCGCCGGGGTCACGAGCGTGCCCAGGGGCACGAGTTGGTCCCCGGAGCGGCACTCCTGCCCCCGCGGCCGGATGTCCTGCCCGTGCTGGAGATCCCGCCCGGCGTGCAGGCGCCCCTTGTCGTCCGTACGCCCGTGTTCGCTGCGCAGCACGGCGGTGGTGTCCGGCGGGATCCGCGCGCCGGTGGCGATCCGCACGGCCTCCCCGTCGGTGAGCCGCGCCGGCTCCCCGTGCCCGGCCAGCACCCCCTCGTCCCGTACGTCCCAGGGCCCTGGTCCGGCGACCGCCCAGCCGTCCATCGCCGAGGTGTCGAAGGAGGGCAGGTCGGTGAGGGCGGTGAGGGGGGCGGCGAGGGTGAGCCCGAGGGCGTCCTCGATCCGCACGGAAACGGGAGCGCGCCGCCCGCCGGACCGAGCGGCCCGCGCGGCGATCGCCCTGGCCTCGGCCCAGCCGGTGGCCTTGTGCGAGGCCGCGTGCTGGTCGTGCCGGGCGCCGGGTCCGGCGGGGGCGGGGACGGCGTCACCGGAAGCGGGACCGGTGCCGGTGCCGGTCCCGGTGCCTGTGCCTGTGCCTGTGCCTGTGCCTGTGCCGTGAGCGTCAGCGGGAGCAGGCCTGTTGGGATCCCTCACCAGCGCGAGCACCTCATCGACGTCGAAGTCGGTGTCCTCGGCGTTCCCACCGGTCCGGGCGGTCATCCGGCGTCCGGAGCGGGCTTGGCCTCGGAGTCGTCCTCCTCGGCCCATCGCAGGGCGAGCGCGGCGGCCTTGCGGGCGGCCTCGGCGACGGCTTCCGGACCACCCCCGGCCTGCGCGGCCGCGTACCCGACGAGAAACGTCGTCAGCGGCGCCGCGGGCCTGGCCACTCCATGGGCGGCGTCACGAGCGAGGTCGAGCAGCACGCCGGTATCGACGTCCAGTTCGAGCCCCAGCTCGTCCTTGACAGCGGAAATCCATTCATCCAACACGTGCCCATGCTCCCTGATACGTGCCCTGGCGGCGGCGATGTCGTCCCAGGTGTCGCAGTCGAACGAGGCGACGGGGTCGGGGACGCGGGTGAGGTGGAGAGCGCTGACCAGGCGACGGAGGGGGAGGCCGGTCAGGGCAGCGGCAGGGACGCCGGTCCCCTTCTTCGCGTCGGCGCCCTCCCCGTCGGCGCCGGCCAGCGCGGCGAGCTCCCTGCGCAGGGCGTCCGCGCGGTACGCGGCGACGAGGGGTTGGTCGCGGCCGTCGGCGTCGGTGAGGAGGGCGCCCTCCGTGCCGCCCGCCCGCAGGGCCGCCAACAGCCGCCGTACCGTGGTCGGTTCGAGGAACGGGAGGTCGGCGGAGAGGACGACGACGTGGTCCGCCGTGGTGTGCGCGAGACCGGCGGCGAGCGCGGCGACCGGGCCCCCGCCGGGCGGTTCCTCCCGCGCCCACAGCACGGGCCGGGCGGTCGGCCGGACATCGGCGACGACCACGGTCGTGCGCGCGTCGGCACAGGCGGCGAGCACACGGTCGAGCAGCGCCCGCCCGCCGACCCGCACTCCGGGCTTGTCGGCACCACCGAGCCGCCGAGCGGCACCACCGGCGAGCACGACGGCGTCGTAGGCCGGGTCGACACCGGGGCGGCCCGGAGGCTCGTACGAGGTCACCCCCCGAGTATGCGTGCCGTCACGATCACAGGGAACGTGCGGGCGGCGACGCAATCACGGGGGTGCGGGGGCCGGGCCGGGACGGGTGGGTCGGGCGCGGGACAGGCAGCCGCGCCCACGAGTCGCTCACCGCGCGCGGGAGGTGAGGCGAGCCTGGGCAAAGGCAACGCGTCCGCACTCGCCCCACGCACAGGGCACCGCTCGCTGCGGGCGGGGCGTGGGACGGGGCCGGGCACGGCGCACGGCGCACGGCCACACATCCGTACCCGCACCACGCACCCCGGCTCACCGCGTGCGGGACGCGAGGTGTGGCTCAGCGCGGGCAACGCGTGCGCACCCGCAGCACACACTCCGACTCACCGCGTACGGGACGCGGGCCCCGGCCTGGCAGGCCCAAGCACAGGCCGTGCACCCGAACCTGCCCGAGCCCCACGCACGTGTCCCGCTCACAACGTCCGCAGCAGCACCGCCGGTTGTTCCACGCAGTCCGCCACGTAGCGCAGGAAGCCGCCCGCCGTGCCGCCGTCGCAGACGCGGTGGTCGAAGGTGAGGGAGAGCTGGACGACCTGGCGCACCGCCAGTTCGCCCTCGTGCACCCACGGCTTGGGGACGATGCGGCCGACGCCGAGCATCGCGGCCTCTGGGTGGTTGATGATCGGCGTGGAACCGTCGACGCCGAACACTCCGTAGTTGTTCAACGTGAAGGTCCCGCCGGTGAGTTCCCCGGGCGTGAGCGTGCCCGCCCGGGCCGCCTCGGTCAGCCTTGCGAACTCCGCGCTCAGCGACTCGGCGTCCCGCCCGTGCGCGTCCCGCACGACCGGCACGACCAGACCCCGTTCGGTCTGCGCGGCGAAGCCGAGGTGCACGTGCTCCAGCCGGACGATCTCCCTGGCCTCCATGTCGACGGAGGAGTTGAGCTCGGGGAAGCGGGCGAGGGCGGCGGTGCAGACGCGGGCCAGCAGGGCGAGCACGGAGATCTTCGGCCCACCCCCGGCGTTCATCGCGGCCCGCGCGCGCATGAACTCCGTCGCGTCGGCGTCCACCCAGCACGTCGCGTCCGGGATCTCGCGCCGACTGCGGGAGAGCTTGTCGGCGACGGCCCCGCGAACTCCCTTGAGGGGCACGCGAGTTCCCGCGCGCGAGGCGGCCGACGTGGTGGCCGGCGGGGTGGGTGTGACGGTCGGCGCGGCGGGCTCGGAACCCGTCGCCGTGGCCGTGCCCGGCAAGGCCCCGGCACGCATCGCCTGCTCCACGTCCGCCCGCAGGATCAGCCCGTCGCGGCCGGACCCCGTCATCGCCCGCAGATCGAGACCGTTCTCGCGGGCAAGGCGTCGCACGAGGGGCGAGATGACCGGGACGGGGCCGTCGGCGGTCCCGACGGTAGTGCCGTCGATCCGCTCCTGCCCGACCGCACCATTGCGAACCGGCGCCGTCGAAGCGGCCGACACCGCAGCACCCGTAGGCTCCGCCCGCCGAACCCGCCGCCGTCGCGCCGGTGCCTCCGAAGTCCCGTACCCCACAAGGACGTTGCCCGAGCCCTCGGCCGAACCGCCGGAGCCCTCCGTCGAACCGCCGGACGGCGACCCGCCCACCGCTACCGTCAACAGCGGCGCCCCCACGGGCAGTTCCGCGCCCTCCTCGCCGAAGCGGGCCGTGACCACGCCGCCGTAGGGGCAGGGCACCTCGACCATCGCCTTGGCCGTCTCGACCTCGACGACCGGCTGGTCGATGGCGACGACATCGCCGACCTGGACCAGCCAGCGCACGATCTCCGCCTCGGTGAGCCCTTCGCCGAGGTCGGGCAGTTTGAACTCCAGCACCTGTGCCATCAGCCCTCGGCCTCCCACTGCAGACGGGCCACCGCGTCCAGGATCCGGTCCACGCCGGGCAGGTGGTGCCGCTCCAGCATCGGCGGCGGGTAGGGGATGTCGAACCCGGCCACGCGCAGCACCGGCGCCTCCAGGTGGTGGAAGCAGCGCTCGGTCACGCGGGCCGCGATCTCCCCGCCGGGGCCGCCGTAGCCGCCCGACTCGTGCACGACGACCGCGCGCCCGGTCCGCCGGACCGACGCGCACACCGTCTCGTCGTCGAACGGCACCAGGGAGCGCAGATCGACGACTTCGAGGTCCCAGCCCTCGGCGCGGGCCGCCTCGGCGGCGTCGAGGCAGACGGGCAGGGAGGGCCCGTACGTGATGAGCGTGGCGCTGGTGCCCGGGCGGCGCACCACCGCGCGGCCGATCGGCTCGACGGGCGAGGGGTCGTCGGGGTTCCAGGAGTCCTTCGACCAGTACAGCCGCTTGGGCTCCATGAAGACGACCGGGTCGTCGGAGGCGATCGCGGCGCGCAGCAGGCCGTACGCGTCGGCGACGGTCGCGGGCGTGACGACGTGCAGGCCCGGGGTGGCCATGTAGTACGCCTCGGAGGAGTCGCTGTGGTGCTCGACCCCGCCGATGCCGCCGCCGTAGGGGATGCGGACGGTGATCGGCAGGGGCATCGCCCCGCGCGTGCGGTTGCGCATCCGCGAGACATGGCTGATCAGCTGCTCGAACGCCGGGTAGGCGAACGCGTCGAACTGCATCTCCACCACCGGCCGCAGCCCGTACATCGCCATGCCGACGGCCGCGCCGAGGATGCCCGCCTCGGCCAGCGGGGTGTCCGTGCACCGGTCCTCGCCGAACTCCTTGGCGAGCCCGTCGGTGACCCGGAAGACCCCGCCGAGCGTGCCGACGTCCTCACCGAGGACGTGCACGGTCGGGTCGGCGGCCATGGAGTCGCGCAGCGCGCGCGTGAGGGCCTGCGCCATGGTGGCCGGCTTGAGGGCGACGGTGGTCATCAGTGCGCCCCTTCCCGCTCGGCGGCCAGCTCGGCCGCCAACTGCTCGCGCTGCTCGCGCAGTTGCGGGGTGGGTTCGGCGTAGACGTGCGCGAAGAGGTCCATCGGGTCGAGCGCCGGGTCCTGGTTCATGCGCTCGCGCAGGTCGGCGGCCATGGTCTCGGCGGCGTCCCGGGCGGCCTGGACGCCGGCCTCGTCGAGCAGGCCGCGCTCGGTCAGTTCGTGCTCCAGGAGCGCGATCGGGTCGTGCGCCCGCCAGGCCTCGACCTCGGTGTCACCGCGGTAGCGGGTCGCGTCGTCGGCGTTGGTGTGGGCCTCGATGCGGTACGTGATCGCTTCGACGAGCGTCGGGCCGCCACCTGCGCGCGCGTGCCGTACGGCGTCGGCGAGGACCGCGTGCACGGCCGCCGCGTCGTTGCCGTCGACCAGGCGGCCCGGCATGCCGTAGCCGACCGCCTTGTGGGCCAGGGAGGGGGCCGCGGTCTGCTTGGCGAGCGGGACGGAGATGGCGAAGCCGTTGTTCTGGACCAGGAAGACGACCGGGGCCTGCCACACGGCGGCGAAGTTCAGCGCCTCGTGGAAGTCGCCCTCGCTGGTGCCGCCGTCGCCGACCATGGCGAGCGCGACCACGTCGTCGCCCTTGAGGCGGGCGGCGTGCGCGAGGCCGACGGCGTGCGGGAGCTGGGTGGCGAGCGGGGTGCTCAGGGGGGCGATGCGGTGCTCGCGCGGGTCGTAGCCGGTGTGCCAGTCGCCGCGCAGCAGGGTGAGGGCCTGCACGGGGTCGAGGCCGCGGGCGACGGCGGCGAGGGTGTCGCGGTAGCTGGGGAAGAGCCAGTCGCGCTCCTCCAGGACGAGCGCGGCGGCGACCTCGCAGGCTTCCTGGCCGGTGCTGGAGGGGTAGACGGCGAGCCGGCCCTGCTTGGTGAGGGCGGTGGCCTGCGTGTTGTATCTGCGCCCGCGGACCAGCTCGGCGTACAGCCGGCGCAGCAGGGCCGGGTCGACCTGCGCGGCGGCCTCGGTGCCGAGCACGCGGTGGGGCCGCGCGTCGGGCAGCAGCGGCCCGGGGTCCGTGCGGGGCTGCCAGGCGGGCGGCGGCGCGGGCCGGTACGCGCCCCGCTGCTCCAGGACCGTCATGACGGCACCTCCTCGTGCGAGCGACTGTGGACGCGTCACGAGAGTGATGCGCCTCACCTACCGATTGTTCGGTCGTCGGCACATTTTGGCTACAGGCACCTCCAGGCTGTGGACAAACGGTTCTGCACAACCTCAAATGAACGCAGTACGTCCATGGTAGGGAGGCGGGGGGACATGGCACCTGAACAAATGGCCGAAGGATCAGAGGGCAGCGGGAGCGGCGGGGCCGGCGGGCCCCAGCCGCCCGCGCGCCCCCTCGACGCGATCGATCTGGACATCCTTCAGATGCTCCAGGCGGACGGCCGCGCGTCGATACGGTCCGTCGCCGAACGGGTGCATGTCTCGCGCGCCAACGCCTACGCACGGATCAACCGCCTCCTCGAAGACGGTGTCATCCGGGGCTTCGGCGCCCGCGTCGACCACGAACGCGCCGGTCAGGGCACCTCCGCGTACATCACCCTGAAGATCGTCCAGAACTCCTGGCGCACGGTGCGCGAACAGCTCAGACAGCTGCCCGGGGCCTCCCACATCGCGCTGGTGGGCGGGGACTTCGACGTGCTGCTGCTGGTGCACACGCCCGACAACAAGGCGCTGCGCGAGCTGGTGCTGACCCGGCTGCAGAACATGCCGGAGGTGCTCAGCACGCGCACGCTGCTGGTGTTCGAGGAGGAGGACCTGGAGCCACAGGGCTGAGCATCCCCGGCTCTGGCCAAGCCTCTCTACGACCGGATGGCTCCTCGTTCTCGCTCAGTCCTGCTTGCGCAGCCCCGAGAAGACCAGCCGCACGACCGCGTCCGCGACCTCGCGTTCGTTCATGCCGCGTCCGTCGGGGCGGTACCACTCGACGATCGAGTTGATCATCCCGAAGACCAGCCGGGTCGCGAGCCGCACCTCCACGTCGCCGCGCACCTCCCCGGCGTCGGCCGCCGCCCGCAGCAGGTCGGCGACCCGGTGGTCGAAGTCCCTGCGCCGGTCCAGGGCCCACCGCTCGGTGCCCGTGTTGCCGCGCACCCGCAGCAGCAGCGTCACGTAGGGCAGCTCGGTGATCAGCACCTCGACCATCCGCCGCACGACGTACTCCAGCCGCCCCTCGGCGCTGCCCACGCGCGCGGGCTCCTCGTCGAGGATCTCGAAGAGGCCGTCGAGCGCCCGGCTCACGGCCCGGCGCAGCAGCTCCTCCTTGCCGGTCACGTGGTGGTAGATCGACGACTTGGAGATGCCGGCCGCCTTGGAGAGGTGCTCCATGGAGGTGCCGTCGTAGCCGCGCTCGTTGAAGACCTGGACGGCGACGGACAGCAGCGTCTCCGGGGTGTACGTGTCGCGCTTGGCGGTGGTCATGACGTGCTGCCCTCCCGCTTGTCGGTGGCGTACGCGTGTCGGTAGAGCGCGAGGGACGGCGCGTAGCGTCCGGACGGGTCGCGCATGTGCAGGTCGTCCAGGAGGGCGTAGGCCCAGTTGCGGCCGAGCCTGCGGCTCCATTCGAACGGGCCCAGAGGGTAGTTGACCCCGAGACGCATCGCGGTGTCGATGTCCTCCTCGGTGGCCACGCCCTTGGCGACGGCGTCGTGCGCCAGGTCGACGATCCGGGCGACCGTGCGGGCGACGATCATGCCGGGGACGTCCCCGATGAGGCTGACGTCCTTGCCGAGCGCCTGGAAGAGCCCGGTGGCCTCGGTGAGGGTCTGCGGGGAGGTGTCCTGGGAGGCGGACAGGGCGATGCGGGTGGCCTTGCGGTAGTCGAGGGCGAGGTCGAAGTAGACGACGTCGCGGAACTCCACGGAGGTCTGGCCGTCGGCGAGCGCCAGCTGGCCGCCGCCGGGCAGCACCAGGCGGGTGCCGTGGTCCTCCTCGTCCTCACGGACCTGGATGCCCGCCTCGCGCAGCAGCGGGAGCAGTTCGGCGGCCGGGCCCAGGTCGCCCTCGACGACGACGTAGGCGGGCGCCCGCTGCGGTTCCGCGGTGTGCGGTTCGGCGGGCTCGGCGTCCTCGCCGTGGTCGTACCAGCCCTGTCCGCTCTTGCGGCCGAGCCGGCCGGACTCCACCAGGCGCCGCTGGGCGAGCGAGGGCGTGAAGCGCACGTCCTGGAAGAAGGCCTCCCACACCGAGCGCGTCACGGCCTCGTTGACGTCCTGCCCGATGAGGTCGGTCAGTTCGAACGCGCCCATCCTGAAGCCGCCCGACTCGCGCAGCACGGCGTCGATGGTGGCGGGGTCGGCGCCCTGGGCCTCGTAGACCGCGAACGCCTCGGCGTAGAAGGGCCGGGCGAGGCGGTTGACGATGAAGCCGGGGGTGTCGGCGCAGGCGACCGGTGTCTTGCCCCAGGCGCGGGCCATCTCGTACGCGCGCGTGGCCGACGTGACGTCGGTGGCGAAGCCGGAGACCACCTCGACCAGCGGCAGCAGCGGGGCGGGGTTGAAGAAGTGCAGGCCGACGAGGCGGCCGGGGTTGCGCAGGGCGCCGCCGATGGCGGTGACGGACAGGGACGAGGTGTTGGTGGCGAGCAGACAGTCCTCGTCGACCAGGTCCTCCAGCGCGCGGAACAGCTCCTGCTTGGCGTCCAGCCGCTCCAGCACCGCCTCGACGACCAGCGTGCAGTCCGCGAGGTCGGCGAGCTCGGCGGCGGGCAGCAGCCGCGCGCGGGCCGCGTCCCGCTCGTCGGCGGAGAGTCGGTCCTTCGCGACGAGCCGGTCGAGACGGGCGACGATCGCTTCGGCCGCCTCCTGGGCGCGCCCGGGGACGGAGTCGTACAACCGCACGTGGTGGCCGGCGACCAGCGCGACCTGGGCGATGCCCTGGCCCATGGTGCCGGTACCGACGACGGCCACGGGGCTGCTGAGGTCCAGTGCTGTCATGTGCGCGATCCTCCCGCACGGGGTTTTCCACAGATGCGGCGGACCCCCTTGTCCCGACCGATCGTTCGGTTACTCTAACTCTGAGCGGGTGTTCCCGCGCCTTGTTACTGCCCAGGTCATGAGCCCGGCAAAGAGTCCCCGACCGTCCTGATGGTCGCGGACCGTGCCAGACAGTGTCCGACAAAAGAGTCACAGTGTTCGCAAGACGAGGAGTTGGTCCCCCCATGGCTGCCGAACCGACCGCGCACGAACTGATCGCCAAGCACCGGCCCACACTCGACCAGGCCCTGGAAGCGATCCGTACGCGCGCGTACTGGTCGCCCCACCCCGAACACCCCAAGGCGTACGGGGAGAACGGCAGCCTGGACATGGCGGCGGGCAAGGCCGCCTTCGACGCCCTCCTGGGCACCCGCCTCGACCTGGACCAGCCGGGCACGGACGGCTGGACGGGCGGCGAGGTCTCGCCGTACGGCATCGAGCTGGGCGTCGAGTACCCGCACGCGGACCTCGACGTGCTGCTGCCCGCCATGAAGGCCGGACAGCGCGCCTGGCGGGACGCGGGCGCGGAGGTCCGAGCGGTGGTGAGCCTGGAGATCCTCAAGCGGATCGCCGACCGGACGCACGAGTTCGCGCACGCGGTCATGCACACCAGCGGCCAGGCCTTCATGATGGCGTTCCAGGCGGGCGGCCCGCACGCACAGGACCGCGCCCTGGAGGCGGTGGCCTACGCGTACGCGGAGCAGGTCCGCACGCCCGACACGGCCCAGTGGACCAAGCCGCAGGGCAAGCGCGACCCGCTGGTCATGACCAAGGAGTTCACGCCGGTCCCGCGCGGGATCGCCCTGGTGATCGGCTGCAACACCTTCCCGACGTGGAACGGCTACCCGGGCCTGTTCGCCTCCCTGGCCACCGGCAACGCGGTCCTGGTCAAGCCCCACCCGCGCGCGGTGCTGCCGCTCGCGCTCACCGTCAAGATCGCCCGCGAGGTGCTCGCCGAGGCGGGCTTCGACCCGAACCTGGTGGCGCTGGCCGCGGAGCGTCCCGGCGAAGGCATCGCCAAGACGCTGGCCACCCGCCCGGAGATCCGGATCATCGACTACACGGGTTCCACGGCCTTCGGCGACTGGCTGGAGACCAACGCCCGCCAGGCGCAGGTCTACACGGAGAAGGCCGGCGTCAACACGGTCCTCGTGGAGTCGGCCGGCAACTACAAGGGCATGCTCGCCAACCTGGCGTTCTCGCTCTCGCTCTACAGCGGCCAGATGTGCACGACCCCGCAGAACCTGCTGATCCCCCGCGACGGCATCGGCACCGACCAGGGCCACAAGACCTTCGACGAGGTCGTCGCGGATCTCGCCCGCGCGGTCGACGGTCTGCTCGGTGACGACGCGCGCGCCAACGGTCTGCTCGGCGCGATCGTCAACCCTGACGTGAAGGCCCGCGTGGAGGCCGCCGCCGGGCTCGGCGAAGTCGCCCTCGCCTCACGGGAGATCACGAATCCGGAGTTCCCGGACGCGGTGGTGCGTACGCCGGTGATCGTGAAGCTGGACGGGGCCAAGCCGGATGACGAGGCCGCGTACATGAACGAGTGCTTCGGTCCGGTCTCCTTCGCCGTCGCCGTCGACTCCGCTGCGGATGCGGTGGAGTTGCTGGGGCGGACTATTCGGGAGAAGGGGGCGATGACCGTTGGGGCGTACACGACTGATGCCGGGGTTGAGGCTGCGGTTGAGGAGGTCTGTCTTGAGGAGGCGGCGCAGTTGTCGCTGAACTTGACGGGTGGGGTGTACGTCAATCAGACGGCTGCGTTCTCGGACTTCCACGGGTCCGGTGGGAATCCGGCGGCGAATGCTGCGCTGGCCGACGGGGCGTTCGTGGCCAACCGGTTCCGGGTTATTGAGGTGCGTCGGGACGCCTAGGGGGGTGGGTGGTGCGGATTCTGCGCGGCTGACGGCCGTATGTGGCTGGTCGCGCAGTTCCCCGCGCCCCTAAAAGCAGTCGGCGTTGCTGCTAAAGGGGTGACCCTGTTCCCATGCTCCAGTGGTACAGCGTCATCGCCACGCTCGTCGCCAAGTTGTAGCTGGAGACCTGGGGGCGCATCGGCAGGGACAGCAAGTGGTCGGCACGCGCGCGGAGTTCGGGTGAGAGCCCGCTGCGTTCCGAGCCGAAGGCCAGGACGGCGTCGTCCGGGAGTTTGAGGGCCCGGATGTCGTCGCCCTCCGGGTCGAGGGCGAACAGTGGGCCCGTCGGGAGTTCGGCCACGGGCAGGTGCTCGACCGTGGTCGCGAAGTGCAGGCCCGCGCCCGCGCGCACCACCGTGGGGTGCCACGGGTCGAGCGTGCCGGTGGTGATCACGCCGGTCGCGCCGAAGCCGGCGGCCAGGCGGATGACGGCGCCCGCGTTGCCGAGGTTGCGCGGGTTGTCGAGGACCACGGCAGGGGCGGTGCGCGGCAGGTGCGCCAGCTTCTCCAGCGCCGCCTCGCGGGACGGTCGTACGGCCAACGCGGCGACCTCTGTCGGATGCGGGCGCGGCACGAGGTTCGTGTACGTCTCCGGCGCCACCTCCGTCAGGAGTGCGGCCAGCGTGTCCCGTACGTCCGGGGCCAGGTCGTCGGCGAGGGACAGTGCCGCCGCCCGGTCCACCGCCACCGCCACCGGGATGTCCGCCCCGAAGCGCACGGCGTGCTTGAGGGCGTGGAAGCCGTCGAGCAGGACGGAGGCGTCGGCCAGCCGGTGCCAGGTGCTGAGCAGGTCGGAGGCGGTCATGGCGTGAAGCCTACGGGCGCGTGCTCGGGGTTCTCCGGGGCCTCCGGGGCGCGGGGCGCCGGCAGCTCCGTACTACCGCGTCGGAACCGGGCGAGGACGCCGTCACGCGCGCGTGCCGCCCAGCCGCCCGTGCGGAGCAGGAACGTCGTCGGCAGGAAGACCGCGTCCGCCGCGATCATCGCCAGCGAGAAGAACGGCAGCCCCAGGACCACTGCGATCACGGCGTGCTCGAACATCATCGCGGCCAGCAGGACGTTCTTGACCCGCCGGTTGAACAGTGTGAAGGGGAACGCGACCTGCACGATCACGGTCCCGTACGTCACGAGCATCACCATCGTGCCGCTGGAGGAGAGCAGGTCGGCCAGGGCGGGCCAGGGCGAGAAGTAGTCCAGGTGGAGCGGGTAGTAGACGGCGGTGCCGTCCTGCCAGCGCGAGCCCTGGATCTTGTACCAGCCGGCCGTCGCGTAGATCAGACAGGCCTCGGCCATGATCACGAACAGACCGGCGTTGTGCACGATGTTGCCGATGACGTCGAGCAGGATCCGCGGCTCGCTGCCCTTCGCCAGCCGCCCGACGGCCCACCACACGCCCAGCGCCGACCACATGCCCCACAGGATCACCGGCACGGTCGGGTCGACGCCGTCGAGCCGTCCTCCGGCGGTCAGCGCGACCAGTGCGAAGCCGAGCATCGCCCACAGGATCGGACCGGTCCGGTCCGTGACCTGCTCGCCCCGCGCGCGTGCCTCGTCCGCGCGCCGCGCCCGTCGCGCGTCCAGCGACCACACCTGGCCGCAGCGCGTGAAGACGAGGTAGATCGACATCAGGTGCAGGACGTTGTCGCCGCCGTCCCCCATGAAGACGCTGCGGTTCTGCAGCGAGAGCACACCGAGCATGAACAGCACGGACATCGTGCGGGTGCGCCAGCCAAGGAGCAGCAGCGCACTGGTCAGCACGGCGAGCACGTAGACGATCTCGAACCAGGTCTGTCCGTCCGACCACATCAGGGCCGTGAACGCGTGGTTGTTGGCGATCAGCTGCTGGGCGAGGTCCCAACTCCACGGGCTGTCGGGACCGTACAGCTCCTGGCGGTGCGGGAACTCGCGCAGCAGGAACAGCAGCCAGGTCGCGCTGAAACCGATACGGACCACGGCGGCCTGGTACGGGCCGAGCGCCGACTCGGTGATCCGGGCGATGGCCGCGGAGACCGACAGGGCGAAACGGTTCACGCGGCGCCTCCGTCGCTGTCGGCGGCGGTGACCGTCCACCAGGGCAGCACGCGGTACATCGGTTGGTCGGAGATCTTCTCGTCACTCCACTTCGGCGCGGGCACGTTGGTGGTACGCGCCCTGACCTGCACGTTCTCTATGACCCCGGTCCGCCCGGCCGCGCCCTCGCGGTCCAGGCGCAGCACCACGATCCGCCGCAGATACGTCTCGGACAGGGTGCCGCGCAGGCCCGAGGGGCGGTTCTCGGCGTCGTGGGTGGAGGCGAAGAAGTCCCAGGCCCGGCGCAGTTCGTTCTGGTCGGTGTGGCTGGGCAGCAGATTGCCGTCTATGGCCCGGCCGTCCTCGGCGGACAGGTCGTACCAGCCGGTGGTGTTCACGTCGCCGTCCTCGGTGTGCACCTCGGCACGGACCTGGACGGCGATGTTCTGCTGCAGCGGATTGGGCGCGAACAGCTTCCAGTTCTGCTCGAACTCCGGGTACACCCAGTCGTCTATCGCGTTGCCGTGCTGCTTGGTGACCGTGTTCGACGGCGCGACGTGCAGAAAGACCAGCGCGAGATGCACGCACACGGTCACGGCGACGACGGCGAGCGCGAGCGCCGCGGCGACCTGATAGCGCGGAGAGAGCGCGGCCACGCCGGTACGGGGGTCGGGGACCGGGGGTATGAAGGCGGGGGGTGCGGCGGCAGGGGGAACAGCGTCTGGGGGTGCGGCTGAAGTCGGCACCGGCGTGATCGGCGCTGGCGTGGTCGGCACTGGCGTGATCGGCTCCGGCGTCGTCGGCTCTGCTGCCGCGTCGGCCGCGGGAGTCTCCGCCTCGTCCGGACCGCCCGGTCCGTCCGGCTCCCGCCGGGCGTCCGAGTCCGTGTCGTACGCGTCCATTCCACCCCGTTTCCCGATCCCGGTCCATCCGCTCCAGCGCGTTCGCACGGGAACGGTACTCAGCCCCGCCCGCCCGGCACAGCCCCTCTCGAACGCCTGGTCGTGCCGGTGGTCCACAGCGACTGACACCTTACGGGGCACAGCCGCCCGTGAATCCAGGACAAACCGGACGATCGGTCGGGGTAGATTCCGGGGTCGCCCCCGACCATTCCCTTCTTTTAGAACCTGTTCTATCTTGACGCACCGTCAGATCAACTCGGCCGCCGAGAGGACAGGACCGTGGACTTCACCTTCACCGAGGAGCAGCAGGCGGCGGCAGAGGCGGCGCGGGGCGTGTTCGCCGGGGTCGCCCCCGACGCGGTGCCGAGTCCCGCACTCGTCGCGGGCGCCGTCGCCGACGACTTCGACCGTGCGCTGTGGGCCAAGCTCGCCGAGGCGGACCTGCTGAGCCTGCTGCTGGACGCGGAGTACGGCGGGGCCGGCCTGGACGCGATCGCGCTGTGCCAGGTGCTGCGCGAGTCCGCGAAGGTGCTGGCCAGGGTGCCGTTGCTGGAGAGCAGCGCGGCCGCGGCGGCCGTACAGGCGTACGGCGACGAGGAGTTGAGGTCGGCCCTGCTCGCGCCGGCGGGCCGCGGCGAGCTGGTGCTGACCGTCGCCTCCAGCGGCCGTACCGGCCACGACGGGGCCGAACTCGCCGTGACCGCACGGCAGGAGGGCGACGCGTGGATCCTGGACGGGGTGCAGACGGCGGTGCCGTGGGCCCAGGTCGCCGACCACATCCTCGTACCCGCGCACACGGCCGCGGACCGGCCGGTGCTCGCGGTGGTCCCCCGCGTCCACGAGGGCGTCGGCCTGGGCGAGCAGTTCTCCACCAACGGCGAGCGGCTCGGCGAACTGCGCCTGGAGTCCGTCCGGATCGCCGCCCGTGACGTCATCGACGCCGACGGCGCCTGGGAGTGGCTGCGCGAGTTGCTGACCACGGGGACGTGCGCGCTGGCGCTCGGGCTCGGCGAACGGGTGCTGCGCATGACCAGCGAATACACCGGCAAGCGGGAGCAGTTCGGGTTCCCGGTCGCCACCTTCCAGGCGGTGGCCGTGCAGGCCGCGGACCGGTACATCGACCTGCGCGCGATGGAGGCCACGCTGTGGCAGGCCGCCTGGCGGGTCGCCTCGGGGGCGCCGGGCGCGCTGCCGGTCTCCGGTGACGTGGCCGTCGCCAAGATCTGGGCCTCGGAGGGCGTACGACGGATCGTGCAGACGGCACAGCATCTGCACGGCGGCTTCGGGGCCGACGTCGAGTACCCGCTGCACCGGTACCACGCCTGGGCCAAGCACCTGGAGCTCTCGCTCGGCCCCGCGGCGGCGCACGAGGAGGCCCTGGGCGACCTGCTGGCGGCCCATCCGCTCAGCTGAGTGCCCCCATTCAGGACATCGGCCGGGCGTCGGCTACAGGACGAACCCGGTCCCGCCCTCGTCCGTCACGACGGGCTTGCCCGCCGCGGCCCACACCTGCATGCCACCGTCGACGTTCACGGCGTCGATGCCCTGCTGGACCAGATACGTCGTGACCTGCGCCGAACGCCCGCCGGAACGGCAGATCACGTTGACCTTGCCGTCCTGCGGCGCAGCCTCGGTCAGCTCGCCGTACCGGGCCACGAACTCACTGATGGGGATGTGCAGGGCACCTTCCGCGTGCCCCGCCTCCCACTCGTCGTCCTCACGGACGTCGAGCAGAAAGTCGCCGTCCTTGAGATCCCCGACCTCGACCGTGGGCACACCAGCTCCAAAATGCATGCCCCGACGCTACCCGACGCACCGGACACCATGCGGGGCCGGTTGCTTCGCCGGCCATCGGACCAACCCGGTGGCTAGCCGACCGGCACACCGACCAGCCGACCAACCCGGTGACCCGCCGACCAATCCCGTGGCTAGCCGACCAGCTCCGCCAGTTCCCGCTCCCGCTCCGCGACCTGCGCCAGCAGCTGCTCGGCGATCTCGTCCAGCAGGTGGTCCGGATCGTCGGGTGCCATCCGCAGCATCGAGCCGATCGGCCCGTCCTCCAGCTCCTTGGCCACCAGCGCGAGGAGTTCCTTGCGGCGGGCGAGCCATTCGAGGCGGGCGTAGAGCTCCTCGCTGGGGCTCGGGCCGCGCTGCTCGGGCTCCGGTCCCTTGGCCCACTCCTCGGCCAGCTCGCGCAGCAGCAGCTCGTCACCGCGGGCGTAGGCGGCGTTGACGCGGGTGATGAACTCCTCGCGCCGGGCCCGCTCGGCCTCCTCCGTCGACAGGTCGGGGTGGGCCTTGCGGGCCAGTTCGCGGTAGAGCTTGCGGGCCTCGTCGCTGGGGCGCACCCGCTGCGGGGGGCGTACCGGCTGGTCCGTGAGCATCGCGGCCGCCTCGGGGAACAGCCCGTCCCCGTCCATCCAGCCGTTGAACAGCTCCTCGACGCCGGGCATCGGCATCACCCGGGCCCGCGCCTCGTCCGCCTTGCGCACATCCTCGGGGTCCCCGGAGCGCGCGGCCCGGGCCTCGGCGATCTCCGCGTCCAGCTCGTCGAGGCGGGTGTACATCGGCCCGAGCTTCTGGTGGTGCAGCCGGGAGAAGTTCTCGACCTCGATCCGGAAGGTCTCGACCGCGATCTCGTACTCGATCAAGGCCTGTTCGGCGGCCCGCACGGCCCGCTCCAGCCGCTCCTCGGGCCGCGGCGTACCGTCCTCGGGCACCGCCTGCGCCTCACCGGCACCCTGCTCAGCGTCTGGGCTCGTCACCCGCTCAGCGTAGGCCACGCGTGAGTCGCCCACGGCGCCCCACCGTCAGGCCCTCACGACGGCGGCCCGGCACTGTTCCTCGGGGGCCTCCCTCCCCTCTCCGCCCTCTCCCTCTCAGTCCCCGCCCCCACTCCCACTCCCCGAGCCCGCACCCACCCCCGAGCACTCCGCCGCCACCCACTCCGCCGCCAGATCCCGGCAGGCGACGACCAGCGTGCCGGGGCGGCAGGCGATCTCGTGGGTGCAGCCCTCGGGGTGCGGCAGGAGTTCGTCGAGGATCACATCGCCCAGCGCCGAGACGTCGCAGAAGCCCAGGACGTCCACCTGGAAGCGCGAGACACCCGCGTACCGCACCAGGAGATCCTCCTCGTGCTGCCCGCAGTCGTGGCCGAAGCGGATCTCGATCTCGTCGTCGCCGGTCCTGCGCACCGCCCGCGGCTTGAGATCCTTCACACACCGTCGCCCGTCGAGGTCGTAGTGCCCGGGGTCGGTGGCGAACGCGCGTGCCCCTGGCGGCAGTTGGTCGGCGAGCGCCGGCAACCGCGCCAGATAGGGCCGCGGGTCGACGACCCCGGTCGCCTCCCCGTCCCGCCCGTCGAGGTCGACGTACTTCACCGAACGCTCCTCACATCCGTCACTTCCCTCAGGCCCCCAACCCTCGGATGCTCAACCCTCGGCCCTCATCCCTCATCCCTCAGACCCCCATCTCCGCCGGCACCCTCCCCGCCCGCACCGCGGCGACCAGGTCGGCGTGGTCGGCCTCCGTGCGGTCGGCGTAGGCGACTGCGAAGTCGGCCAGTGCCTCGTCCAGTTCCTCGCTCTTGCCGCAGTAGCCGGAGATCAGGCGCGGGTCGGCGCTGTGGGAATGGGCGCGGGCCAGCAGGGCGCCGGTCATGCGGCCGTAGTCGTCGATCTGGTCGGCGGCGAGGGCCGCGGGGTCGACGCTGCCCTTGCGGTTGCGGAACTGCCGTACCTGGAAGGGCAGTCCGTCGACCGTCGTCCAGCCCAGCAGGATGTCGCTGACGACCTGCATGCGCTTCTGGCCCAGGACCACGCGCCGGCCCTCGTGGTCGACGACGGGTGTCTCGAAGCCGGCCGCCACCAAATGCGGCACCAGGACGGACGAGCGGGCCTCCTTGACCTGGAGCACCAGCGGTTCGCCCCGGTGGTCCAGGAGCAGCACCACGTACGAGCGCGTGCCCACGCTGCCCGTGCCGACGACCCGGAACGCGACGTCGTGCACCGTGTGCCGGGACAGCAGCGGGAGGCGGTCCTCGGAGAGGGTCGTCAGGTAGTGCTCCAGGGACGAGGCGACCGCGGCGGCCTCCTCGTCCGGCACCCGGCGCAGCACCGGCGGGGCCTCCACGAAGCGGCGACCGCCGTCCTCGGTGCGCTCCGTCGACTTCGCCGCGAACCGCCCGCTGGTGTTGCCCCGCGCCTTCTCGGAGACCCGCTCCAGGGTGCCGACCAGGTCGTGGGCGTCGGTGTGGGAGACGAGCTCCTCGTCCGCGATCGCGTTCCACGCGTCCAGCACCGGGAGCTTGGCGAGCAGCCGCATGGTGCGGCGGTAGGCGCCGACCGCGCCGTGGGCCGCCTTGCGGCAGGTGTCCTCGTCGGCGCCGGCCTCCCGGCCCGCGAGCACGAGCGAGGCGGCGAGCCGCTTGAGGTCCCACTCCCAGGGGCCGTCGACCGTCTCGTCGAAGTCGTTCAGGTCGATGACCAGGTCGCCGCGCGCGTCCCCGTACAGGCCGAAGTTGGCGGCGTGCGCGTCCCCGCAGATCTGGGCGCGGATCCGCGTCATGGGCGTACGCGCGAGGTCGTAGGCCATGAGGCCGGCCGAGCCGCGCAGGAAGGCGAAGGGGGTCGCCGCCATCCGGCCGGCCCTTATCGGCGTGAGCCCGGGGATGCGGCCGCGGTTGGACTCCTCGACGGCGGCGACCGCGGTGGGCCGGGAGCCGTCCAGGTCGAAGGCCGCGTGCGAGCGGCGCGGGACCAGTCTGCGCAGCGCCTTGCCCTCGTCCTTGGGCGAGCCCTCGGCGAGCCCGTGGGCGAAGCCCGGCACCCGCGGCAGCCTGCGCGCCGCGGCGACCGGCACCACGACCACGGTCGGCTCCCCAGCAGACGTCGGCTCCGCAGCAGCAACCTGCCCCGCCGACGCCGCAGGCTCGGCTCCCGCCGTGTCCGCCGTCACCGCTCCGTTTTCGGTCACATCGACCGCCTCCCCCGCACGCACACGAACATCAACTCGTGCAGACCGTACAGCCGGTGGCCGAAACGCGTCAGACCCTGTGGACAACTCCACGCCTGTGGAAAACCGGACAACGGTCAGCGCCTCCGGAAACCGGCTAGCAGTCCGGCGGCTGTGCCCCTTCGGGCAGGTGCAGCTTCGCCCACTCACCGAGCTCCTTGAGCGCGGGCTCCAGCGCGGCCCCGGCCGGCGTCAGCCGGTAGGAGACGCGCAGCGGCGGGCCCTCGTCCACCTCGCGCACCAGCAGGCCGGCGGCGCCGAGTTCGGTGAGCCGGTCGGAGAGCATGCGCTCGCTGATGCCGGGGATGGCGCGGCGCAGATCGGCGAAGTACGCGGGCCCGCCGGTCAGGACGGCCACGATCGGGCCGGTCCAGCGCTTTCCGAGCAGCTGGAAGACGCGCGTGATGCCGCCGTCGACCCGCTTGCACGCGCCCACATCGTGACCCTGCTCGACCGCCATGCCCCCAAGGGTACTGCCTCACCGTGAGGGGATGAAAAAAAGTAAGTGACTGTGTTATCAATAGTCCAGTACGAATTCTCACCACCTTACGGGAGCTCCCCATGCCCACCCTCCTGCACATCGACTCCTCCGTGTTCCCCGCCGGCGCCTCCGCCTCCAAGGCCGTCGCCGAGGCCTTCCGCAAGGCCTGGGAGGAGCAGCACCCCGACGGCACGGTGATCCACCGCGATCTCTCCGTGAACCCGGTGCCGCACATCACGGCCGACTCCCACACCGCGGGCTTCGCGGATCCGGCCGCGCACACCCCCGAGCAGGCGGCCGCGTTCGCCGCGCGGCTGCGGCTGATCGAGGAGCTGGAGGAGGCGGACGCCGTGCTGATCGGCGCCCCGATGTACAACTTCGCGATCCCATCGACCCTCAAGGCCTGGCTGGACAACGTGATCCTCATGGGCCGCACCGCCGGCACCGAGGACTCGAAGGTCGCCGGCACCCCGGTCACCGTGGTCGCCAGCCGCGGCGGCTCCTACGCTCCGGGCACCCCGCGGGAGGACAGCGAGTACGTGCAGAACTACCTCGCGGCGGTCCTCTCCGGAGCCCTCGCCCTGGACGTCGAGTTCATCGTCCCGGAGCTGACCATGGCCCCGCACAACCCGGCGATGGCCGAGCTGGTCCCCCTCTACGAGGCCTCGCGCGAGCGCGCCCTGACGGAGGCCGCCACCAAGGCCAAGGCGGTCGCCGAACGCCTCGCCGCGTGACGCCCGTCGGGCGGTGTCCGAGCCGTGTGATTGTCCTCACCAGGTAATACGGCTCACACCGCCCCCGGACAACGCGAAGGCCCCCAAGTCCTGAGACTTGGGGGCCTTCGTCTGGTGCGCGAGGGGGGAGTTGAACCCCCACGCCCTTTCGGGCACTGGAACCTGAATCCAGCGCGTCTGCCTATTCCGCCACCCGCGCATTGGGTGTGTCCTCGGGCTTTTCCCCAAGGGGCTGGCGCCTTCCGACATGCAGAAGATTAGCACGGGGGTCGGGGTGGGTTCACATCCCTTATCCGGGGGCAGCCGACGACCAGGGCAGTCGTCGCGGCGCCGCCGGATCGCCACCGGACGGTGCCGTCGGCGAGTGATCCAAAAGTTCCCTGGCTCCGTATCAATGTGCGGCGGTTCACGTATCAACCTCGTACCGGTCCGGCCCGTCTCACCAGGAGCCGGGCCGGGCGCACAGTCAGGTGCGGGACACTGGTCTGCGGCCGCCTCTACGATCCTTGCCAGAGGACGCGAAGAGGAGTGCGCGGGAGGAGTTCGCCAGGGGAGTGCACCGCGGGAGTTCGAAACCGGGCTCCGCAGGGAACTTCGCAGGCGTCGACACCCGTCGACAGGGCCGACAGGGGGAACCAGCCGATTCAGCGGCGCGTGGATACGATCAGTAAGCAGTACCAAGTACGCAGTGCCCAGGACGGCAGAGACGGAGGAGGTGCCCCATGGGAGTCCTGAAGAAGTTCGAGCAACGCCTCGAAGGTCTGGTCAACGGCACCTTCGCCAAGGTGTTCAAGTCCGAGGTCCAGCCGGTGGAGATCGCGGGCGCGCTGCAGCGCGAGTGCGACAACAACGCGACCATCTGGAACCGCGACCGGACCGTGGTACCCAATGACTTCATCGTGGAGCTGAGCGCGCCGGACTTCGAGCGGCTCAGCCCCTACTCCGGCCAGCTCGGCGACGAACTGGCCGGCATGGTGCGCGACTACGCCAAGCAGCAGCGGTACGCCTTCATGGGACCGATCAAGGTCAACCTGGAGAAGGCGGACGACCTCGACACCGGTCTGTACCGGGTGCGCAGCCGTACGCTCGCCTCCTCCACCAACCAGCAGGCTCCCGGCAGCGCCGCCCCGGCGGCTCCGCCCGCGGCCGGCCGGCCCGGCGGCGGTTACGGCTACCCGCCGGCCGCCGCACCCGCGGCCGCCCCGCCCATGCCCGCCGGGCCGCCCCCCGGCGGCGCGCGCCCCGGTGGGTACGGCTCCCCGCAGCAGGCCCCGCGCGCGGGCGGCGGCCCGGTCGGCGCTCCGGCGCCCGGCTCCCGTACCCGCCACTGGATCGAGATCAACGGCACCCGCCATCAGATCACCCGCGCGACGCTGGTGCTGGGCCGCAGCACCGAGGCCGACGTGCGGATCGACGACCCCGGAGTATCCCGCCGGCACTGCGAGATCCGGACCGGATCGCCCTCGACCGTCCAGGATCTCGGGTCCACCAACGGCATCGTGGTGGACGGGCAGCACACCACCCGCGCTACGCTCCGCGACGGCTCGCGGATCGTCGTGGGCCAGACCACCATCGTTTACCGGCAAGCCGAAGGGTGAAGCGGGGGCAATGTCAGAGCTGACCCTGACGGTCATGCGGCTAGGTTTTCTGGCCGTTCTATGGCTGTTCGTGATCGTGGCCGTGCAGGTCATCCGCAGCGACCTGTTCGGAACGCGGGTCACCCAGCGCGGGTCCCGCCGGGAGGCGGGCCGCCAGCAGCAGCCCGCCCGCCAGCAGGCCGCGCCCCCACCCCAGCGCCAGCAGGCCGGCGGCCGCCAGCGGCGCAACGCACCGACCAAGCTGGTGGTGAGCGAGGGCATCCTCACCGGCACCACCGTCGCGCTCCAGGGCCAGACCATCACCCTGGGCCGGGCGCACGACAGCACGATCGTGCTGGACGACGACTACGCCTCCAGCCGCCATGCCAGGATCTATCCGGACCGCGACGGCCAGTGGATCGTCGAGGACCTGGGCTCCACCAACGGCACGTATCTCGACCGGAGCCGGCTGACGACCCCCACGCCGATTCCGCTGGGCGCGCCGATCCGCATCGGCAAGACCGTCATCGAGCTGCGGAAGTAGATACGACAATGAGCGAGCGGAGCGAGCACGCAGCGGCGGCCCCCACCACGGGCCCCGGCGCGCTCCCGACCGGAGGGTGGGCACCGTGCGGATGTACCCGGAGCCGACGGGCGAGGTGCGCATGAGTCTGTCACTGCGCTTCGCCGCCGGATCGCACAAAGGCATGATCCGCGAGGGCAACGAGGACTCCGGATACGCCGGTCCGCGCCTGCTCGCCATCGCCGACGGCATGGGCGGCGCCGCCGCCGGTGAGGTCGCCTCCTCCGAGGCCATCTCCGTCATCGTGGCGCTCGACGACGACGTACCGGGCTCCGACATCCTCACCTCCCTGGGCACGGCCGTGCAGCGGGCCAACGACCAGCTGCGCATGATGGTCGAGGAGGACCCCCAGCTGGAGGGCATGGGCACCACGCTCACCGCCCTGCTGTGGACCGGCCAGCGCCTCGGCCTCGTGCACGTCGGCGACTCGCGCGCGTACCTGCTGCGCGACGGTGTGCTGACGCAGATCACGCAGGACCACACCTGGGTGCAGCGGCTGGTCGACGAGGGCCGGATCACCGAGGAGGAGGCCACCACCCACCCGCAGCGCTCCCTGCTGATGCGCGCGCTGGGCAGTGGCGACCATGTCGAGCCCGACCTCTCCATCCGTGAAGTCCGGGCCGGCGACCGCTACTTGATCTGCTCCGACGGTCTGTCCGGGGTGGTGTCCCACCAGACCCTGGAGGACACCCTCGCCAGCTACCAGGGCCCCCAGGAGACCGTGCAGGAGCTGATCCAGCTCGCGCTGCGCGGCGGCGGCCCCGACAACATCACGGTGATCATCGCCGACGTCCTCGACCTCGACACCGGGGACACCCTCGCCGGGCAGCTCTCCGACACCCCGGTCGTGGTCGGCGCGGTCGCCGAGAACCAGCATCAGCACCAGCAGCACGACAACGGCATCATGCAGACCCCGGCCGGCCGCGCCTCCGGGCTCGGCCGCCAGGGTCACGGCCAGGGCGGGGGCGGCGAGTTCGGCCCGCCCGGCTCCGGCGACACCACCGGTTACGTGCCCGCGGGCGGCTTCGGCGACTACTCCGACGAGGACTTCGTCAAGCCCGGCAAGGGCCGCAAGTGGCTGAAGAGATCCTTCTACAGCGTGCTCGCACTCGCCGTCATCGGCGGTGGCCTGTACGGCGGTTACCGCTGGACGCAGAACCAGTACTACGTCGGCACCAAGGGCGAACACGTCGCGCTGTACCGGGGCATCAGCCAGGACCTGGCCTGGGTCTCGCTCTCGAAGGTCCAGAAGGACCACCCCGAGATCGAACTCAAGTACCTGCCGCCCTACCAGCAGAAGCAGGTCAGGGCCACGATCGCCGAAGGCGGGCTGAAGGACGCCCAGTCGAAGGTCGACGAGCTCTCCGTGCAGGCCTCCGCCTGCAAGAAGGAGTCCGAGCGCGAGGCCGCCGAGAGCGAGAACAGCTCGAAGACCGGTACGGGCGAGGCGGGTGGGACCACGGGAACCACAAACACCTCACTCACGTCCAAGGCCACGCCGAGCCCCTCGACCTCACCGAACCCGTCCACATCAGCGACCGCCCCGACCCCCAGCCCCGGCCCCAGCCTCTCGGAGGAGGAGCAGAAGGTCGTCTCGCTGTGCGGTAAGCAGTAGGGCAAGCCGTGAGAGGCCCCGTCACACGATGAGCAGTACTACCAACACACCGACGCACCACACGTCCACGATCGGCGCGATCGGCGCACCGAGCAGACGCAACACCGAGCTCGCCATGCTCGTGTTCGCCGTCGTCATCCCGGTCTTCGCCTACGCCAACGTGGGCCTGGCCATCGACGACCAGGTGCCGGCGGGCCTGCTGAGCTACGGCCTGGGCCTCGGCCTGCTGGCCGGCGTGGCGCATCTCGTCGTACGGAAGTTCGCCCCGTACGCGGACCCGCTGCTGCTGCCGCTGGCCACGCTGCTCAACGGACTCGGACTCGTCGCCATCTGGCGCCTGGACCAGTCCAAGCTGCTGCAGTCGATCGGGGTCGCCGGCGGCAAGGCGACCAACCAGCTGATCTACACCGCGCTCGGTATCGCGCTGTTCGCCGTCGTCCTGGTCTTCCTCAAGGACCACCGGGTGCTGCAGCGCTACACCTACATCTCGATGGTCGGCGCGCTGGTCCTGCTGCTCCTCCCGCTGGTCCCGGGCCTCGGCGCCAACATCACCTACGGCGCCAAGATCTGGATCCAGGTCGGCAGCTTCACCATCCAGCCGGGCGAGTTCGCCAAGATCGTGCTGGCGATCTTCTTCGCCGGCTACCTGATGGTCAAGCGCGACGCCCTGGCCCTGGCCAGCCGCCGCTTCATCGGCCTGTACCTGCCGCGCGGCCGCGACCTCGGCCCGATCATCGTCGTATGGATGATCTCGATCCTCATCCTGGTCTTCGAGACCGACCTCGGTACGTCGCTGCTGTTCTTCGGAATGTTCGTCATCATGCTGTACGTCGCCACCGAGCGGACCAGCTGGATCGTCTTCGGTCTGCTGATGTCCGCGGCCGGCGCGGTCGGTGTGGCCAGCTTCGAGCCGCACGTCCAGACCCGTGTGCAGGCCTGGCTCGACCCGATGCGCGAGTACACCCTCAGCCGCAACGGCAGCAGCGACGGCATCGTCCACTCCGAGCAGGCCATGCAGGCGCTGTGGGCCTTCGGCTCCGGCGGCACCCTCGGCACCGGCTGGGGCCAGGGCCACTCCGAGCTGATCCGCTTCGCCGCCAACTCCGACTTCATCCTCGCCACCTTCGGCGAGGAGCTGGGCCTGGCGGGCATCATGGCGATCCTGCTGATCTACGGCCTGATCGTGGAGCGCGGTGTGCGCACCGCGCTGGCCGCCCGCGACCCGTTCGGCAAGCTGCTCGCCGTCGGCCTGTCCGGCGCCTTCGCGCTGCAGGTCTTCGTCGTCGCCGGCGGCGTCATGGGCCTGATCCCGCTGACCGGTATGACGATGCCGTTCCTCGCGTACGGCGGTTCCTCCGTCATCGCCAACTGGGCGCTGATCGGCATCCTCATCCGCATCAGCGACACCGCCCGCCGCCCGGCGCCCGCCCCCGCCGGCAACCCCGACGCCGAGATGACCCAGGTGGTCCGCCCGTCATGAACAAGCCCCTGCGCCGGATCGCGATCTTCTGCGGTCTTCTGGTCCTCGCCCTGCTGGTGCGCGACAACTGGCTCCAGTACGTCCAGGCGGACAGCCTCAAGGACGACCCGAAGAACCGCCGCGTCACCATCGCCCGCTACTCCACCCCGCGCGGCGACATCGTCGTCGACGGCGACCCGATCACCGGCTCCACGAAGACGAGCAAGTCGGGGCTCAACGACCTTGAGTACAAGCGGACTTACAAGAACGGCCCCATGTGGGCGCCGGTCACCGGGTACGCCTCCCAGGCCTTCGGCGCCAACCAGCTGGAGTCCATCGAGGACGGCATCCTCACCGGCGACGACGACCGGCTCTTCTTCCGCAACACCCTGGACATGATCACGGGCAAGGAGAAGCAGGGCGGCAACGTCGTCACCACGCTGAACGGGGCCGCCCAGAAGGCCGCCTACGACGGTCTGAAGAAGCAGGGCGGCAAGGGCGCGGTCGCCGCGCTCGACCCGGCCACCGGCAAGATCCTGGCGCTGGCCTCGTACCCCTCGTACGACCCGTCGTCGTTCGCCGGGAACTCCACGGACGTGGACTCCAAGAACTGGACCAAGCTCCAGAAGAAGAACAACCCCGACGACCCGATGCTCAACCGCGCGCTGCGCGAGACCTACCCGCCGGGCTCCACCTTCAAGGTGGTCACCGCCGCCGCCGCGCTGCAGAACGGCCTGTACAAGACGGCCGACGAGAAGACCGACTCGCCGCTGCCCTACATCATGAAGGGCACCACGACCGAGCTGAAGAACGAGGGGAACATCCCCTGCAAGAACGCGACGATGCGGGTCGCGCTGCAGTACTCCTGCAACACCGTCTTCGGCAAGATCGGCTCCGACCTCGGCAACGACAAGATGCTGGCGGAGGCGAAGAAGTTCGGCTTCGACCAGGAGCAGTTCACGCCGGTCCGCTCCAGCGCCTCGGTCTTCTCCGACGACATGAACCCCTCGCAGACCGCGCTCTCCTCGATCGGCCAGTTCAACACCGCCGCGACCCCGCTCCAGATGGCCATGGTCGCCTCCGCGGTCGCCAACAACGGCAAGCTGATGAAGCCGTACATGGTCGACAAGCTCCAGTCCTCCAACGTCGACACGATCGAGCAGACCGACCCGGAGGAGCTGAGCCAGCCCCTGTCGTCGGAGAACGCGCAGATCCTGCAGTCGATGATGGAGACGGTCGTCAAGGACGGCACCGGCAAGAACGCGCAGATCGACGGCGTGACGGTCGGCGGCAAGACCGGCACCGCCCAGCACGGCGTGGAGAACAGCGAGAACCCCTACGCCTGGTTCCTCTCCTACGCCAAGCTCGGCGACGGCAGCACGCCGGTCGCCGTCGCGGTCGTGATCGAGGACGACAACGCCGTCCGTGACGACATCTCCGGCGGTGGCCTCGCGGCGCCGATCGCGAAGAGTGTGATGGAGGCGGTCATCAACTCCAAGAAGTGACGCCGCTCACCTCCCCTTCACATCGGTGCACGTTGCGATACCGGTCCTGTATCGGGTGACGGGCTTGGCCAGATCACACAAAGCCAGCCGGGTACGGTAGGCCCGGACGGCAGCCTCCGACCGCACAGCCGTGCCGGTCGGGACCGACGGAGAGGGCTGGTAGGGAACTATGGAAGAGCCGCGTCGCCTAGGCGGCCGGTACGAGCTGGGCCAGGTGCTCGGTCGTGGTGGCATGGCGGAGGTCTACCTCGCCCATGACACCCGCCTCGGCCGCACCGTGGCGGTGAAGACGCTACGCGCCGACCTCGCGCGCGACCCGTCCTTCCAGGCCCGCTTCCGCCGGGAGGCCCAGTCGGCCGCCTCGCTCAACCATCCTGCGATCGTCGCGGTCTACGACACGGGCGAGGACTACATCGACGGGGTCTCGATCCCGTACATCGTGATGGAGTACGTCGACGGGTCCACGCTGCGCGAGCTGTTGCACTCGGGCCGCAGGCTGCTGCCCGAGCGCACCCTGGAGATGACCATCGGGATCCTCCAGGCCCTGGAGTACTCCCACCGCGCCGGCATCGTCCACCGCGACATCAAGCCCGCCAACGTCATGCTCACGCGCAACGGCCAGGTCAAGGTCATGGACTTCGGCATCGCCCGCGCGATGGGCGACTCCGGTATGACGATGACGCAGACGTCCGCGGTGATAGGTACGGCTCAGTACCTCTCGCCGGAGCAGGCCAAGGGCGAGCAGGTCGACGCCCGCTCGGACCTCTACTCCACGGGCTGTCTGCTCTACGAACTCCTCACGGTCCGCCCGCCGTTCGTGGGCGACTCCCCGGTCGCGGTCGCGTACCAGCATGTGCGCGAGGAGCCGCAGCCGCCGTCGGTCTTCGACCCCGAGATCACGCCCGAGATGGACGCGATCGTCCTCAAGGCGCTGGTCAAGGACCCCAACTACCGCTACCAGTCGGCCGACGAGATGCGCATGGACATCGAGGCCTGCCTCGACGGCCAGCCGGTCGCGGCCACGGCGGCGATGGGTTCGGTGGGCTACGGCGGTTACGGCGACGACCAGGCGACGACGGCGCTGCGTGCGGCGGACGCCGGCGCGACGTCGATGCTGCCGCCGATGAACCCGGACGACGGTGGCTACGGCTACGACGACCGTCCGGACCGGCGCCGCCAGAAGAAGTCCAACACCTCGACGATCCTGCTGGTCGTGGCGGGCGTGCTGGTGCTGGTGGGCGCGATCCTGATCGGCAAGTGGGCGTTCGGCGGGAACAACGTCGGCAACGACGACGTGGCCGTGCCGAACCTCGTCAGCCTGTCCCAGTCGGACGCCGAGAAACAGCTGACCAACAGCGAGCTGAAGCTCGGGGACGTCACCAAGAAGCCCTGTGCCGACCAGGCCAAGGGCACGGTCTGCTCCTCGGACCCGGCGAGCGGCGCCAACATCAAGAAGGGCACCGCGGTCAACCTCGTGGTGTCGACCGGCGCGCCGAAGGTCGCCGTTCCCAGCGTCCTCGGCAAGAGCCTCGACGAGGCGACGGACATCCTTGAGGGCGACGACTACAAGTTCGTCATCAAGACCAAGACCCAGGTATCCACGGAGGACCCGAACACGGTCCTGAACCAGGACCCGCCGCTCGGCAAGGAAGTCGAGAAGGGCTCCACGATCACACTGACGATCGCGAAGGCCGAGGCGAAGTCCACGGTGCCCGACGTGGTCGGCCGGAGCTGTGACGACGCCAAGGCCCAGATGGCGGCCAGCAACCTGGTCGGCACCTGCGTCGACGAGGAGACCGACGACAACAACCAGGTCGACAAGGCCATCTCGACCGACCCGCAGGTCGGCACCCAGGTCGACAAGAACTCGACGGTCACCATCAAGATCGGCAAGGCCAAGCAGCAGGAACAGGTCCAGGTCCCGCAGATCCAGGGCCAGACCGTGGCGACCGCCCGCCAGGCGCTGCAGAATGTCGGCCTCCAACTCGGCAACGTCCAGGGCTCGAACGACGACAACGCGATCGTCCTCACGTCGGACCCGGTCCAGGGCACCACGGTCGACAAGGGCACCTCGGTGAACGTGGTAGCCGCCGGCAACGGCAACAACGGCGGAAACGACGGCGGCACCAACTTCTTCGGCGGCACGAGCGGCTAGCCGCCGACACCACCGACGAACAACAGAGGGCCCCCGCCGGAGAATCCGGCGGGGGCCCTCTGTTGCCCGAGGCCGCAGCGCCGCGTGTCCCCGCATATGACAACTCGTTGATCGGATCGGGCAGCGTCCGAGCTCTGCCCCGGCCTTACTGCCGCACGACGATCCGCTGTGGAGGACCACCGTGAGGAGCTGACTGCCAACGGCTACCAGGTACTGGCCGGTCCGCCACTGGCCCTCTTTAAGAGGGCCAGTGGGATCCAGTCACGTTCCAAAGCCCTCGCGCTCTTCTCCCGCCGCGCCGTCCTCAACGTCGCCATGCTCCTCAGGGACAGCGAAGTCGCACGTCAGGTGCGTGTGTACTTCCTGGACATGGAGTACCTGGCACGCACGCCGCCTGTGGAAAACTCGGTCCTCGCTGACGCCGTCTCCCTGCAGGTGTCCAAGTGACTCGGGTCAGCGCAGTTCTTTCGGTGGAGTCCGTTTGTTGTCCACCTTCTCCACTCTCACCAACTCGCCCCACACCACGTACCGATAGCGCGAGGTGTACACCGGCGTGCAGGTCGTCAGCGTGATGTAGTGGCCGGCCTTCTTCTTGCCGGACTCCTTCGGGACCTGCGCCAGGACCTGGACGTTGTACTTCGAGGTCTCCGGGAGGACGGCGTAGACCTTGTAGACGTACCACTTGTCCTTCGTCTCGAAGACGATCGGGTCGCCCTTGCTCAGCTTGTCGATGTTGTGGAACTTCGCGCCGTGGCCGTCGCGGTGGGCGGCGAGAGTGAAGTTGCCCTTCTTGTTCGACGTGGGGAGCGTGGCCTTGGCGGGGTCCGTGTAGTAGCCGGCCACACCGTTGTTGAGGATGCTCGTCGAGGTGCCCTTCTCTACCAGGACCTCGCCGTTCTTCATCGCGGGGACGTGCAGGAAGCCGATGCCGTTCTTGGTGTTCAGGGCGCCAGGACCCGTCGCCTCCTGGGACCAGTTGTCGCGGACCTTGTCGGCCTCCTTGTCGGCCTTGCGGTCGGCGACGACGTTGGTCCACCACAGCGAGTAGACGACGAACAGGCCGAGCACCAGGCCGCCGGTGATGAGGAGTTCGCCGAGGACGCTGACCGCCTGCGCGATCGGACCGGGCCCGCGACGGGCCTCGGGCGGCGGCGCGGGCGCATCCGTGTGCTCTTCGTGCTGTGTGCCGTCGGTGGTCGCTGCCACGTTCATCCGCCCCTACTCGACGAGCGCATCCGGCTTCCCCTTGCTGCGCGGCCGTTCCTCGACCATCTTGCCCCAGACGATCAACCGGTACTTGCTGGTGAACTCCGGCGTGCAGGTGGTGAGTGTGATGTAGCGGCCCGGTGCCGTGAATCCCGACCCCTTCGGGACGGGGTCGATCACGCTCGTGTTGCTCGGCGCCGTCGACGGCAGCATCGACGCGACCTTGTAGACGTAGTAGTCGTCCTGCGTCTCGACGACGACCTCGTCGCCCGCCTTCAGGCGGTTGATGTAACGGAACGGCTCGCCGTGCGTGTTGCGGTGACCCGCGAGCGAGAAGTTGCCGGTCTTCGCCGACGGCATCGCCGTCTTGAGAACGCCCTCGCCGTAGTGACCGACCATGCCCTTGTCGAGCACCTTCTTGTTGCTGACGCCCTCGGCGATCGGCACCACCACGTCCAGCTTGGGGATGTGGAGGATCGCGAAGCCCTGCCCCGGCTCGAAACTGCCCGGCGCCCGCTTGCCGCTGGCCCAGTCGTCCTGGAGGCTGCTCGTCTCCTTGTCCGCCTGCGCGTGCGCCCGGACGTTCGTCCACCACAGTTGGTAGCTGACGAACAGCAGCATCAGCACACCGGTGGTGATGAACACCTCACCGATCGCCCTGCTGGCCATCACCGCCGCACCGGGCTTACGGGCCTTGGCCTGCCGACGGGCCTCCATCCGGGAGAGCGGCGCCCCCGAACTCCCCTCGCCGGCCCCGGCGATCCCCGCGGACTCCGCCCCCGAGGGCGAACCCCCGTGCCGCCCGTGCCCTCCGTGGCTCCCGTGACCCCCATGGCCCCCGTGACGGCCCTTCGCGGCCTTTCTGCGGGCCGCTCGGCCCCCCACCGGGGTTCCTGTGGCGGATGAGGTCGCTGAGGCGGCAGACGGCGATATGAACCCGCCCGGCGGCGGCTCGGGTATCCGCAGCGCCACCGTCTCCTCGTCGATCGGCGGCTGGTACGCCTGCTCGGGCGCCTGCCGACCCACGGTCCAGTCCCCCAACGCCGAGGACGCCTCGTACGACTCCTGCCCGTACGAGGCGCCTGACTCGCGCTCGGGGCGCAGCGCGGTCACGCCGAGGCCCTGCCCACCACCGGGGCGAGCCCGGCCGACCTGCCCACCGCGCCCTCGTCGCCGCACTCCACCAGCCAGTTGGCCAGCATCAGGTGGCCGTGCTCGGTGAGCACCGACTCGGGGTGGAACTGCACGCCCTCGACCGGGAGTTCACGGTGCCGCAGCCCCATGACGATGCCGTCGTGGGTGCGCGCCGTGACCTCCAGCTCGGCCGGAACCGTCGACGGCTCGGCCGCGAGGGAGTGGTACCGGGTCGCCGTGAACGGCGTCGGCAGGCCCGCGAAGACGCCCTTGCCGCCGTGCTCGACCAAGGACGTCTTGCCGTGCAGCAGCTCCGGCGCGCGGTCCACGACCCCGCCGTACGCCACCTGCATCGACTGCATGCCCAGGCAGACGCCGAAGACGGGCACTCCGGTCGACGCGCAGTGGCGGACCATCTCGACGCAGACCCCGGCCTCCTCGGGCGTACCGGGGCCCGGGGACAGGAGCACGCCGTGGAAGCCGTCCTGGGCGTGCGCGGTCGACACCTCGTCGTTGCGCAGCACCTCGCACTCGGCGCCCAGCTGGTACAGGTACTGGACCAGGTTGAAGACGAAGCTGTCGTAGTTGTCGACGACGAGAATCCGCGCTGTCACTGGTTGTCCACCGTCACATCGTTGAAGGGAAGCAGCGGTTCGGCCCACGGAAAGACGTACTGGAACAGGACGTAGACCACGACCATCGCCAGCACGAGCGAGATGAGCGCCTTCACCCATGCGTTGCCCGGCAGATGCCGCCAGATCCAGCCGTACATGCCGTCCCTTCCGTTCCACCACGGCACCAGACTCACGCCGTACCGCACCAGACTAACGGCGTAGAGCCTGTGGTCTCCCGGCCTCCACCGGCTGCGTGGAGTCCAGGTGCGCCCACACGATCAGCCGGTGACTGTGTCCCCACTCGGGATCGCACGTGGTCAACGTGAGATACCGGCCTTCACGCGTATACCCCGACTTACGTGGGACAGGGTCGATCACCTCAACGTCCGTGGGGACGGTTTTGTAGGGGCCTTTGTCTATCCGATAGGTGAACCATGTCGTCCCGTCGGTCAGCACCACCGCGTCACCCGCGCGCAGCTTGGGGAAGTCCTTGAACGGATCCCCGTATGTCCGCCGATGCCCGGCGACCGCGAAGTTCCCCTCCTGCCCGAGCTGGGCGGTGCCCCGGTAGTGACCGAGGCCCTTCTTGAGGGTGTTCACGGCGGTGTCTTCCAACACGGGCTTGTTCCACGTGAAACCAAGCCGCGGGATGTACATGATCGCGAAAGGCCTGCCCGGACTGTAGGCCGCCGGCGCCTTCGGACTCACGGGCGCGGAAGCCGTAGGAGCCGCCGTGGCCCTGGGCTGGGCAGTCTGCTTCGCCCACTGCCCCTGGAGGACGTCGATCTGGTGGTTCATCGCGCCGTCCGCCCGGACCCCGGTCCAGAACAGTACGTAGACGACGAAGAGGACGATCAGCGCGCCGACCGTGATGCACAGTTCGCTGACGGTCCTGACGACAACGCGCACCGGCAGCTCCTGAACGGCTCAGTTCACCCCACGGGCTCGGCGTAGTGCAGATCCACTGTGCCCGAGTAGCCGGGCAGAGTCACCGTCCCGTCCTCGGTGACTTTCCAGCCGAGGCCGTAGACATTCACGTAGACCATGTAGTTCTGGATCGCCTTCGACGCGGACAGCGCCTGATTCAGCTTGTCGGGGTCCCCGACCGCGGTGATCTTGTACGGCGGTGAGTAGACCCGGCCCTGGAGGATCAGGGTGTTGCCCACGCAGCGCACGGCGCTGGTGGAGATGAGCCGCTGGTCCATGACCTTGATGCCCTCGGCGCCGCCCTGCCACAGCGCGTTCACCACGGCCTGGAGGTCCTGCTGGTGGATGACCAGGTAGTCGGGCTGCGGCTCGGGATAGCCGGGGAGCTTGGCGGTGGCGTCCGGCGGGGCGTCGTTCAGCGTGACGGTCATCGCCTTGCCCGTCACCTTCTGGGTGCCCGCGCTCTTCTCCAGGCCGGCGAGTTTGTCGTCCTCGGCCTTGGTGCTGCCGTCGTCACCCTCGGCGAGCGACTCGACGTCGTCGCGCAGCGACCCGTTGGACTCGTCCAGCCCCTTGTTCTTGTGGCTGCGCTCCTGGATGAGGTCGGAGAGCTTCAGCAAGGACGCGTCCGTGCGGATGTTGGTGCCCTTGGCGGTGTTGAAGCTGGTGAAGAAGATGAGTCCCGCGAGGGCGAAGACGGCCACCGTGAGCACCCGCACCGGCCGCAGCCGACGACGCGCGGGTTCGGGGCCGGAACCCGTTGTACCCGTACCGGGGGAGTCGGCAGAATTGGTCAACGTACCCTTATCTCCTTCGGCGCCGCGGAAGCACTACGCTAACGGACGCCCGGGGGAGCACTAGGGCCTGCCCGGCGGATCAGGCCGGCTATGAGGCGCGGTGCCTCTTGGCCGACCCGAGCGGGGTCTGGTGCGTGCAGCTGCAAGGCGGAGGAGGGAGTCGACGCGGAGCGTCGGCGACCGACGACAACGCCGCAGATGTGCGTGCCAGGGCCCGCGACGCCGGACTGATCCGCCGGGGAGGTCCTAGGAGTCCCCTTGTACGCTGCCCCGGAGCCCGATCCAGTTACCTGCGCGGCCACGCAGCGCATCGACAGGAGAGACCCTCGTGCCGAAGTCACGTATCCGCAAGAAGGCCGACTACACGCCGCCACCGGCGAAGCAGGCGACCGCCATCAAACTGAACAGCCGTGCATGGGTGGCACCCGTGATGCTGGCCATGTTCCTCATCGGGCTGGCCTGGATCGTCGTCTTCTATGTGTCGGACGGGTCGATGCCCATCGACAGCCTGGACAACTGGAACATCGTGGTGGGCTTCGGCTTCATCGCCGCCGGATTCGGTGTCTCCACGCAGTGGAAGTAGCGGCCACCACCAGGTGAACGCAGCTCTGCCCACGGCTATCCGCTGAGTTATCCACAGCCGTTGTCCACATGGGGAAAAGAAAGACGATCTGTGGATAACCCATCGGGTGTTGACGCTGGTGTGACAGACCTACCGGCAACCGAAAACTCGTTCGCCCCCTGCCTGACCTGCATGTATGCCGGTCGGTGACAGGGGGCGACGCCGTTCCCCCACCGTGTGCACTAGATCCGCCACACGCTGTGGACAACGGTTCGGTATCAGGTGAGCTGTGCGGTCCTGATCAGGGTCATGGCGACCACGACGACGAGGACCACCGCGCACGTCCCGTACTGCACCAGGTTCCGCCGCTCGCGCGGGGCGTGGACCATCGCGTAGCCGGTGATGACGCCCGCGACGAGGCCGCCGATGTGGGCCTGCCAGGCGATGTTGCTCCAGCCGAAGGTGAAGATGAGGTTGATCACCAGCAGGGCGATGACCGGCCGCATGTCGTAGTTGAGCCGGCGCATCAGGATGGCGGTGGCACCGAAGAGCCCGAAGATCGCGCCCGAGGCACCCAGCGACGGCTGGTTGGCGGCGGCGATCAGGTAGGTGAGCGCGCTGCCCGCCAGTCCGGACACGAAGTAGAGCGCGAGGTAGCGGGCGCGGCCGAGGGCGGCTTCCAGGGGGCCGCCGATCCACCACAGGCTGAGCATGTTGAAGAGGATGTGGATGTAGCTGCCGTGCAGGAACATCGCGGTCAGCATGCGGTACCACTGGCCCTCGGCGATCCCCTCGACCGAGCCGAGGACCGGCACGTAGGCCTGGCCGAGCAGATCGAAGCGGTCGGTGAAGCGGTCGCCGACGGAGAGCTGGACGAGGAAGACCGCGAGGTTCACGCCGACCAGGATCTTGGTCATCAGCCGCGGGTCGGCGGTGACGGTTCCGCCGGCGAGGGTGCGGGGGCGGCTCGCGGCGGGGGTGTGGCGGGTGCCGGAATCGCCGCGGGCGCACTCGGGGCACTGGAAGCCGACGGACGCGTCGACCATGCACTCGGGGCAGATCGGCTTGTCGCAGCGGGTGCAGCGGACGCCGGTCTCGCGGTCCGGGTGGCGGTAGCAGCCGGGCAGGCGCTGGGCGTCCTGCGAGCTGTCGGCGGCTCGGTCGTCCATGACATCCCCCAGGTCGTCGCATAGGTGGTCGCGCGCGAGGGCGTGCACGAAATGCACCGCCCCGCCCAATCTTTACGGATGGGCGGGGCGTTTGGTTCCTGCCCTGCGGGGTTCCCGGTCTGTGCGGCTCGCTCCCGCGGGTCGGGTTCAGCTCTCGCGGGTCTCCACGACGACCGTCTCGATGACGACGTCGTCGAGCGGGCGGTCGGTGCGCGGGTTGGTCTGCAGGGCGGCGACGGCGTCGACGACCTTCTGGCTGGCCGGGTCGGTGACCTCGCCGAAGATGCTGTGCTTGCGGTTCAACCAGGTCGTGGGGGCGAGGGTGATGAAGAACTGGGAGCCGTTGGTGGCCGGGCCCGCGTTGGCCATGGCCAGCACATACGGCTTGTTGAAGGAGAGGTCCGGGTGGAACTCGTCCTCGAACTGGTAGCCGGGCCCACCGGTGCCGTTGCCCAGCGGGTCGCCGCCCTGGATCATGAATCCGCTGATCACCCGGTGGAAGACCGTGCCGTCGTAGAGCTTGTCCGAGGACTTCTCGCCGGTCTCGGGGTTGGTCCACTCACGCTGGCCCTGGGCGAGCTCGACGAAGTTCCGGACCGTCTTGGGGGCGTGGTTCGGCAGGAGCCGGACTTCGATGTCGCCGTGGTTGGTCTTCAGGGTGGCGTAGAGCTGCTCGGCCACGATCTGCCTTCCGTTGTCTTCCTTGTGCCGCCCCGATCCTCCCACGCCCCGTGCCCTGCTCGCGGAAATCGGCCGAGTGCCCCCGGGGCGGGCGCGCTCGCCGTCGATCCGTGGCATTGTCGACGACAAGCTCCCGTTGCACCGCATTCATCCTCTATTGGACTTGGCCAACATGCCCCGGGGTGTGGTGGCAGGCATGATCCGTAAAAGGGTGGAAAGTCGAATTACGTACGCCACCGAGGAGGAGGAACCAGTGACCCGCATCGACAGCGTGCGCGCCGCGACCGGTTCGGCGAAGGACAGCGTGCTGCACGCCGCGGAAGTGGTGGCGCCCTACGCCGACACGGCCAAGGACAAGGCCGCCCACTACGCACAGGAGGCCCGCGTCCGGCTCGCGCCGCGGGTCTCGCTCGCCGCCGACCAGGCCCGCGTCCAATACGACGCCCATCTCGCGCCGCGCCTGGAACAGGCGCGTACGCATGTGCCGCCCAAGGTCGACCAGGCCGCCCACGACGCCGCGATCCGTACCCGGCAGGCCGCTCGCCAGGCCGCCGACTACTCCCGGCCGAGGATCGAGCAGGCGGTAGCCGCCGCCGGGCCCGTGCGCGAGGAGGCCACCGCGCGAGGGGCGGCCGCGCTGGCCGCGCTGCGCGGACAGGTCTCCCCGAAGGAGATCCAGAAGCTGGCCCGCAAGCACCAGCGTCGGGCGCGGGCCGGTCGGGCCGCGAAGACCCTGCTGGTGGTCGGCGTGCTCGCGGGTGGCGCCTTCGCCGCCTGGAAGTGGTGGGACAAGCAGGCCAACCCGGACTGGCTGGTCGAGCCGCCCGCGGCGACCGAGGTCCCCGAGACCGGCCGGCTCACGTCGGTGGACGGCAGCCTCGGTGAGACCGACCTCGACCCCGAGGTACAGGTCAAGGAGGCCGAGGAAGAGGCCGCCCAGCGTGACGAGGGCCGGTAGACGTTCGATCGACCCTGACCTGGGGCCCCCGGCGCGGTTGCCGGGGGCCCTTCGTCGTCCGCACGACAGGCCGCAGAACAGATCGGACAACAGGTCGGACAACAGGTCGGACAACAGGTCGGACAAAAAACGGGCCGAGCGGTTTCTTTATTTGTGGAATCAGGGACTACTCCCCGTCCGTACGTGACGCATACACGGGAACAGGGCCCACGAACCCCATCATCCCGGGCGAAGCCGCCACGCAGGACCCGACGAAACAGACCGCGTGGTCCGGTAGAGTGCTCGCCACACCCTGTCAGACGGCGGTTCGACGAGGCGCCGCCGGCACGGAACGACGGAACGCACGCCTCGAAGGGGACGACATGGCCAAGCAGGCCCGCGCGGTGCAGACGCGGCGCTCGATCGTGGAGGCCGCGGCCAGCGTGTTCGCCGAGTTCGGCTACGAGCGGGCGGCCACGTCGGAGATCCTGCGCCGGGCGCACGTCACCAAGGGCGCGATGTACTTCCACTTTCCGTCCAAGGAGTCCCTCGCCCAGGCGGTCATGGACGAACAGATCTCGCTGGTGCACGTGGAGCCACAGCTCTCGCCCCTGCAGTCGGTCATCGACAGCACCCACCGGTTCGCCCACGTGCTCTGCCACGACGCCCTCGCCCGGGCCGGTACGCGACTGTCCATCGAGGGCGTGCACTTCGGCGGCACCCACCCGTGGGGCGACTGGCTCGACCGCACCACCCGGCTGCTGGCCGAGGGCCAGGAACAGGGCGAGGTGCTCCCCCAGGTCGATCCCCGGGAGACCGCCGAGTTCGTCGTGGCCGCCTTCACCGGCGTCCAGTTGGTCTCCGAGGCCCTCAGCCGGCGGGCCGACCTGCGCGTCCGGGTCGCCGGGATGTGGCGGCACATCCTGCCGTCCATCGCCCACCCGGCCACCATCGCCCGGCTCCGCCCGGAAGGCGCCACCGAGGTCGGCGAGGAGACCGGGGTCCACGCCGGTACGGCCTGAGCAGCGGCTTGCCGGCCTGCGGCCCCTCGTACACGAGAAAACCCCCGTCCGACCGCGTTTCCGCAGGTCGGACGGGGGTTCTTGCTGTGGAGCCTAGGGGAGTCGAACCCCTGACATCTGCCATGCAAAGACAGCGCTCTACCAACTGAGCTAAGGCCCCGGAAAAGTAGCGCCCGCCGGAGGAAACCCACACCGGTCGGCGCCGCAGACCAGAGTACCGGGTCACCCCCCGTATCTCGCAAAAAGATTGGGGGTCCCCGCTGGCGACCACTCTCCGTAAGATGCTCGGCGTGGTTCGCGACAGCGAACCACCGTACTTGGGGAAGCGATGGGGAGACGCAATGGACGCCGCACAGCAGGAAGCGACCGCAAGAGCGCGGGAACTGCAGCGGAACTGGTACGGGGAGCCGCTGGGGGCGCTCTTCCGTAAGCTCATAGAAGATCTCGGCCTCAACCAGGCCAGGCTCGCGGGGGTGCTGGGCCTGTCCGCGCCGATGCTGTCACAGCTGATGAGCGGTCAGCGGGCGAAGATCGGCAACCCGGCCGTCGTACAGCGGGTTCAGCTGCTGCAGGACCTGGCGGGGCAGGTCGCGGACGGCAGCGTGAGCGCCGCGGAGGCCACCGAACGCATGGAGGAGATCAAGAAGTCCCAGGGGGGCTCGGTGCTCAGCAACACCACGACCACGACGAGCAGTTCGGGTGCGCCGACGGTCAAGCGGGTGGTCCGCGAGATCCAGTCGCTGCTCCGCTCGGTGGCCGCCGCCGGCGACATCATCGATGCCGCCGACACCCTCGCCCCGACCCACCCGGAACTGGCAGAGTTCCTCCGGGTCTACGGCGCCGGCCGCACCTCGGACGCGGTCGCGCACTACCAGTCCCACCAGAGCTGAACCGGGGGCCCGGTCGCCGAAGGGGGTTCGGCAGCCGGGCCGACGGCCACGGCAAAGGAGGACACGAGGCGCGGGGGCTCGGGTCACGGGGGCGGGTTACGGGTCACACGGGGGCGGGTCACGGGGGTTCGTGTCACAGGGGGTTCGGGCCTCGGGGGAGGCTCGAAACATGGAGGCACGGGACACGGGGGTCCAGGTCTTGGAGACACGGGACACGGGGGGTTCCGGTCTCGGGGGCACTGGCTACGGGGGTCCAGGTCTCCGAGGTACGGGCCACGGGGGTGCAGGAGCGCGGGGCACGAGAGGGTCGTATCACTCATCACCGGCCACAACCGGCCGACATCGACCATCGCTTACCTTCGCCGACCACCACCGACCACCGTTGACCAACGCCCGACCGAGAAACCGCGCGAGAGGGAGTCGTATCGCTCATTGAAGGGGAGGTGAGGGGAAGCAACGGGGTATCCGAAGGGGGAGGAGCGACGCACAGCCATGGGTGAGGTCTTCGCCGGACGGTACGAACTGGTCGACCCGATCGGACGCGGTGGGGTCGGCGCAGTCTGGCGTGCCTGGGACCACCGCCGCCGCCGATATGTGGCAGCCAAGGTCCTCCAACAGCGCGATGCCCACGCCCTGTTGCGCTTCGTGCGCGAGCAGGCCCTGCGTATCGATCACCCCCATGTACTCGCACCGGCCAGCTGGGCCGCCGACGACGACCAGGTCCTGTTCACCATGGACCTGGTGGCCGGCGGCTCACTGGTCCACCTGGTGGGGGACTACGGCCCCCTGCCACCCGCCTTCGTGTGCACGCTGATCGACCAGCTCCTGTCAGGTCTGGCCGCCGTGCACGCGGAAGGCGTCGTACACCGTGACATCAAGCCCGCCAACGTGCTCCTCGAAGCCACCGGCACCGCCCGACCGCGCCTGCGGCTGTCCGACTTCGGCATCGCCATGCGGCTGGGCGAGCCGCGCCTGACGGAGACCAACCTCGTGGTGGGAACGCCCGGTTATCTCGCGCCCGAACAGATGATGGGCTCCGAACCGGACTTCCCCGCCGACCTGTTCGCCGTCGGCCTGGTCGCGCTGTATCTGCTGGAGGGCGCGAAGCCGGACGCCAAGGCCCTCGTCCAGTACTTCGCGGAGTACGGCACACCGAGCGCTCCCAAAAGCGTCCCCGAGCCGCTCTGGCAGGTCGTGGCCACGCTGCTGCAGCCGGACCCGGTCGCACGCTTCCGCACGGCCACGGGGGCGCGCAAGGCACTCGCCGCCGCCCGCGAACTCCTCCCGGAGCCCGGCCCCGACGACGAGCTGATCGAGATCTTCGACCAACTCGGGCCGCTCCCAACGGGGTTCGTACCCGAGGGACCGCTGAAGGCGGCCGCGGGGGTGGACACGGGTTCGTTGGCGGGAAGCGGTACAGGCACCGGCGGCGCCGCCGGCTCCGTAGGCGGAGGAAGCCGTCAAGGGCCGTATCGGCCGGGCGATTCCACCACCGACCGAAGCGGGATGCCGTCCCGGCCGTCGGACCCTCGCCGGAGCACCGGCCCTCAACCGCCGTCCGACAACTCCTCGCCCTCCCCTTCTCCTTCCATTTCCACCTCGTCCAGCATGTCGGACACGGGCAGCTTCCATCTGCCACCACCTCAGAGCACCGACTCGTCCCCCGGCATCCCGATCCCGGCCTCCGTCCCCACTCCGCAGACTCCGCAGCCCCACCAGGGCACCCAGCACCAACCACAGCAACCCGACCACCCCGCCGTCGCCTCTCCCCACGACCCCACGCATGTGCTCTTCTCCCCCCAGCCACCCGTCCCGCGTGCTGAACCCTCTACTGCTTCGTACACCGCCCAAGTCCCGCAGGTTCCACCTCCCGCGGAGAAAACTTCGCGCCGGTCCCACCGAGCCACCCGCGCCGCACGCCGGGCCGGCCCGCCCGCCAAGGTCGCAATCCCGCTCCTGCTGCTGGCGCTGACCTGCTACGCGGTCGGCTTCTGGGCCCTGACCCAGATCTGAACGGCAGCTCCAGTCACCGTCGGCGTCCCCGTCACAAGGCCCCGGCCCGACGCCGAGCCACGACGGTCCACGCGCCCAACCCCAGCAGCACCGCCGTGCCACCGCCGATACCGCCCACGGCGAGAGCCGTCATCGCGGTGTCGCCATCTCCCCCGGTCCCGCTTCCCTCAGCACCGCCGTCCGCAGGCGCATCCGCTCCCTGCCCTGCGACCTCGAACATGTTCCGCGGCACGGACTGCCCCGCGTATCCGGGCCCGCCCCGCACCTCGCCCTTCACCCCGACCCGCAGGCTCAGTCCGAACGGCCCGTCGCCGAAGTCGTCGGCGACACCCTCGGCGAGGTGCACGACCAGGTAGTACGTGCCGGCGAACCGCATCCCGTTCACCCGGTCGGAGAACGCGTAGCGGTTGACGTAGTCGACCGGCGGCACAGCGTCGAGGGCGGCGGTCTTCTGGCGGCCGTCGTAGCTGACGCTCGCGTCCTCGACATCGGCGCGCACGGGGTTGTAGAGGGCGAGGTCCAGCGCGCCGGGCGCGAGCCCTGTGGGGCCGCCGGAGCTGCCCAGTTCGGCGGCGGCGGAGAGCTGTTGGCCCCAGCCGACCGGGACTTCGTAGAAGAGCGTCTGCCCGGGCGCGATGTCGGTGCGCCACACGCCCTGTCCCACAGCGGCGGCCCGAGCGAATCCCGCGCCTCCTCGGCGCACCTTGGCTTCGCCCGTGGGGACGCTGGGCGAGGCGGAGTCCCACACCTTGGGCGCGCTCGTCGCGCCGACCGCCTTGAGGCGGGGTTCGGTCGTGGCGGTGAGCTCCAGGTCCCAGGCGCCGGGCGAGGTGTCCGTCGTACCGGAACGTTCGACGACGACGTAGTACGCGCCGGCGTCCTCGCACACCGCGTCGCGGGGGGAGGTCGTACGAGCGCCCCAGGTGGTGACGGGGTGCGGGCTGCGGGACGCGCCGAAGCTCGCGGTCTCGAAGGAGCAGGAGCGGCCGTCGGCGTTCTGCATCCACACCTTGATGCCGGAGGTGACGGAGAGTTCGCCGCCGGTGCGCGGAACGGCGGTGACGGAGACATACGCGTTCGAGGAGTCGTCGAGGTCGAGGCGGTAGTAGACCTTCGCGCTCTCGGGGAGGGTGCTGCGGTAGGTGCTGCCGGGCTCGACGAGGGGCGCGTCCGCGGTACCCGACGCCCCGTCGACGGGCAGAGCGCCCGGCGCGAAGGCGTAGCCCAAGGGGGAGGCCTCACCCGAGGCGGAGGTGCTGGCCGAGGGGGAAGTACTGGTCGAGAGAGAGGTACTGGTCGAGGGGGAGGCGGTCGAGCGGAAGGAGATGTCTGAGGGGGAGGAGGCGTCCGGGTCCGACCTGCCGACCGCCGTCGCGGTCCCCGCCGGCCAGGACGTCAGCCCCGCGGCCGTGCACAGCACCACCGCGCCGACCGCCACACGCGCGCGTGCCGACGGACGACCGCGCCGCGCCCCAGCACGCGACGGACGACCGTGCCAGATCCCGGCACACGACGGACGACCGCACCACGCCCCGGCACACCACAACGCCGTACGCCACCCCGCCGTACGCCGCCGCCCCATCCCGCGTCACCCCTAGTCGTCACGTCGTCACCCGGACCCGCAAGGCCGTGGCCCATCCTGCCCCGCACGGCCGCGCGTCATCCGCGCATTCCGTACGAGCGTCCGAAACGCCCTGCTCCGACCCCGATGTGACGCCACTCCAGCCCCTCGACGCCCCGACCCCGATGTGACGCACTTCCAGCCCCTCGCCACCCCGACCCGCCCCCGGACAACGCAAAACCCCGACCGCGGGGCGGCCGGGGTTTTCAGTATCGGTTGTCGGTGCTCAGGAACCCGTGGGCACGGAGTCAGTTGCCTCCGTCCACAGGTCCTGCTCGGCGCGATCCGCCTGGATCTGGCGGTACACGAGGAGCCCGCCGATGGCGGCCAGTGCGACCAGGAGAAGCTTCTTCACCGCGCGACCTCGTCTTTCTTTGACGTAGGGGACCTCTGGCGCCCGACTATACACACCGCCCGATATCGATCGGTGACCTGCGTGGGCCCCCTCAACTCCCCTCCCACGCACCGCAGTAGAACCGGAAGCAACCGCTCCGATCGGAGGGTGATCACACCTCTACAGAAGGTCACTTTGGGCCCTCCCGACCCCTTTTCAGGCTGCTTGCGTCCATCCGGGTGGTGTTCATCAGAAGATCGACGCGCCACGGGCGTCGGTCCACCACTTCGCCACCCCCATACACATCATGAGGAAAGTACGCAAATCGCCCAACCCGAAAGTGAGGGGCCATGGCCCAGAACCAGGTCACGAAGCTGTGGACCGCCATCGTCACCGCCTTCCTGGCGCTGTGCACGACGCTCGGACTCATCACGACGACCGCCGTCGCGGCCGTACCCCAGACCGGGACGACCAGCAACAGCAGCGCGCAGATGACGACGCCGGCCACGGCCCACGAGCCCTGGGCCTTCGCCAGATCACTGCCCCCCACGATGAAGCAGCGCATCCGCGCCGAGGCCCACGGCAAGTCCCCCAGCTGCCGCCACCGCGCACCCGCGGACGCCGACGCGGAGACGAGCACGGACATGGACGCGGACGCGACGGCCACCGAGGCGACCTCCGGCTCCCCCGAGGACACCGCTCCCCTCCAACTCTGAGGCTCCGGCCCTCCCCTGACCCAACGGCGAACTGGCGAACTTGCGTACCCAATCGCCCACTTGAAGACCCTCTGCAGACCCCTGACCGTGAATCGGTCGGGGGTCTCAGTGTTGGGCTCACTCTTGGTCCAGTCATATACGAAATTATCTTCACTTGACGAACCAGAAATTACGCCCCATTCTTCCCGATGTGACGACCTGACCGGCTCGCCCGCACCGACCGTTCCGGACCAGAGGACTGCTGATGGACGCCCGACCGACCCCCTTGCTCTTCGTCCACGGCTACTGGCACGGCTCCTGGTGCTGGAGCGAAGTCATCGCCGAGGTCGCGGCAGCCGGCCGTACGACTCTCGCGGTGGACCTGGCCGGGCACGGGCTGCGCGCCCGGCGCCCGGCGTGCGTCAGCGCGCGTCCGTTCGACGCAGCTGCCCTCGCCACGGAGGTCTCGCCCGTCGCCGAGGTCGACCTCGACCGGGCAGCCGACCTGCTCGTCGCGCAGATCGAACAGTTCGGGCACGGGGCGCCGGTCACCGTGGTGGCCCACAGCATGGGCGGCACGGTCCTGACGCGGGCCGCGCAGCAACGCCCCGAACTCATCGTCCACGCCGTGTACTTGACCGCGTTCATGCCCGCTTCGGACACTCCGGCCGCCGCCTACATCCAGAGCCCGGAGAACGCCGGTGAGCTCGTCGGCCCCTCCCTCCGGGCCGATCCCGCCGCCGTCGGAGCGCTGCGCCTCGACATCGCATCGGACGATGCCGCCTACCGTCAGCAGCTGCGGGACGCGTTCTTCGGAGACGTCGACCAGGCCGTCGCCGACGCCGCCATCGGGCTGCTGACGCCCGACGCCCCGGTCGGCATCGCTCTGGGCACCACCGGCCTGACCCGTGAGGGCTGGGGCTCCGTGCCGCGCACCTACGTCACCTGCGCCCAGGACATGGCGGTCCGGCCCGCCCTCCAGCAGAAGTTCATCGGGGACGCGGACGCCGCCTTCCCGGACAACCCGACGTCCGTCGTAGCACTCGACGCCTCCCACTCGCCGTTCCTGTCGATGCCCGGCCGAGTGGCGGACATCATCACGAAACTGGCCTGACCGCGCGCGGAATGCCGTCGCGGTCGGGTCGGCCGGGAAGCGCGGGTCGGCAGACGTGCAAAAGACCCCCAACCACGACTGGTTGGGGGTCTTTCAGCTGGTGGGGCTAACAGGATTTGAACCTGTGGCCTCATCCTTATCAGGGATGCGCTCTAACCAACTGAGCTATAGCCCCGCCGCGCTCTGCGGTGTGTGTCCCGCGCGCTGACCCCTGAAGATTAGCGCACGACGTGGGCAGTCCCAAAATCGATAGTCACCGGACCGTCCGCGGAGGTTTGAACCCGTGCCGGGCCCCCTGCGGACGGCCAAGTCACTCGTCCTCGGCGAGCGTCAGCTCGATGCCGCCGACGAAGCCCGCGGAGAGGTTGTAGATGAACGCGCCGAGGGTCGCGAGAGCCGTCGCGAGGACGACGTCGATGACCGCGATGACCGACGCGAACATCAGGACGTGCGGGAGGGACAGGAACGACTGCAGGTCGAAGCCGTTCGACTCGTTCGAGCCGGTCGCCTCGGAGATGGTGCCGCCGACCGTCGAGAAGACACCCATCGCGTCCATGACCATCCAGAGCATGGCGGACGCGACGATCGTGCAGATGCCCAGGGCGATGGAGAGCAGGAAGCTCACCTTCATCACGGACCACGGATCGGCCTTCGCCACGCGCAGGCGTGCCTTGCGGATGCGCGGCGTGGTGCGTGCCCCGGTGCGCGGCCGGCGCACGGCACCGGCCGGTGCGGGGGCCTGCGGCGGGGCCTGAGCGGCCGGGTTCTGGTAGGCCTGCGGCGGGTGGTACGGCCCGCTGGGCTGCTGCGGCTGGCGCTCGCCGGGGAGCGGGGAGGCCGGCTGCTGCTGCGGCGGTGCGGGCGGTGCCGCGGCCTGCGAGTGCGGCTGGGCGCCCGGGGCCGCCGGACCCGTCCCAGCCGCGTGCTGCTGGGTCTGCGGGCCTCGGGTGTCCGTCACAGTTCCCCCCTGGGATCCATGAGTGTCCGGCGAGCGCGGCTCGTTCGCGGGTGGCTTGATCGCTTTGAGCTGGGTCGTATGCGAGTCCGTCACCTGCGCGGCGGAGCCACGGCCGCCGCCGTCAGTTTCAGTACCCCTGGGGGTACCGGCCGACCCGGCGCCCGTGGCTCCGCTCACGATGTCTCTCTCCTCGTGCTACTCGGAGGAGGGCGACTCGCCCTCTTCCGTGCCGGTGGTCGTGGCGTCCTCGGCGGTCTCGTCCACGGCGTCCTCGCCGTCGACTTCCTCCGCCTCGCGCCCCGCTTCGGCGTTACGAGCGATACCGACGACGGCATCGCGCTTGCCCAGGTTGATCAGTTGGACGCCCATGGTGTCACGGCCCGTCTCCCTGACCTCGTTGACTCGCGTACGAATCACACCGCCCGACAGCGAGATGGCGAGGATCTCGTCGAGCTCCTCGACCACCAGCGCGCCGACGAGAGAGCCGCGGTCCTCGACGATCTTGGCGGCCTTGATGCCGAGGCCGCCGCGGCCTTGGACGCGGTACTCGTCGACAGCGGTCCGCTTCGCGTACCCGCCGTCTGTGGCAGTGAACACGAACGTACCGGGTCGAACAACATTCATCGACAGAAGTTCATCGCCTGACCGGAAACTCATGCCCTTGACACCCGAGGTAGCGCGCCCCATGGGGCGCAGAGTCTCGTCCGAAGCGGTGAACCTGATCGACTGTGCCTTCTTGCTGATCAGAAGAAGATCACTGTCGGACGAAACGAGCTCGGCGCCGATCAGTTCGTCGTCGGAACCGTCCTCGCGCTCCCTCAGGTTGATCGCGATCACACCGCCGGAGCGGGGCGAATCGTAATCCTTCAGAGGCGTCTTCTTGACCAGACCGCCCTTCGTGGCCAGCACCAGGTACGGCGCCGCCTCGTAGTCGCGGATCGCGAGGATCTCGGCGATCGACTCGTCCGGCTGGAAGGCCAGCAGGTTCGCGACGTGCTGCCCGCGCGCGTCACGGCCGGCGTCCGGCAGCTCGTACGCCTTCGCGCGGTACACCCGGCCCTTGTTGGTGAAGAACAGCAGCCAGTGGTGCGTCGTCGACACGAAGAAGTGGTCGACGATGTCGTCTTCCTTGAGCTTCGCGCCGCGTACGCCCTTGCCGCCGCGCTTCTGGGAGCGGTAGTCGTCCGTCTTGGTGCGCTTGACATAGCCGCCGCGCGAGATGGTGACGACGATGTCCTCTTCGGCGATCAGGTCCTCGATGGACATGTCACCGTCGAAGGGCACCAGCATCGTCTTGCGGTCGTCGCCGAACTTCTCGACGATCGCGGCGAGTTCCTCGCTGACGATCCCGCGCTGGCGGACCGGCGAGGCCAGGATCGCGTTGTACTCGGCGATCTTCGCCTGGAGTTCGTCGTGCTCCTGGATGATCTTCTGGCGCTCCAGGGCGGCCAGTCGGCGCAGCTGCATCTCCAGGATGGCGTTCGCCTGGATCTCGTCGATCTCCAGGAGGCCCATCAGGCCCGTACGCGCGATCTCCACGGTGTCGCTGCGCCGGATCAGCGCGATGACCTCGTCGATGGCGTCCAGGGCCTTCAGGAGGCCACGCAGGATGTGCGCCCGCTCCTCGGCCTTGCGCAGCCGGAACTTCGTACGGCGGACGATGACCTCGATCTGGTGCGCCACCCAGTGCCGGATGAACGCGTCGAGGGACAGCGTCCGCGGCACACCGTCGACCAGCGCCAGCATGTTGGCGCTGAAGTTGGACTGCAGATCCGTGTGCTTGTAGAGGTTGTTCAGTACGACCTTGGCGACCGCGTCCCGCTTCAGGACGATGACCAGGCGCTGGCCGGTCCGGGACGAGGTCTCGTCGCGGACGTCGGCGATGCCGCCGACCTTGCCGTCCTTCACCAGGTCGGCGATCTTCTGCGCGAGGTTGTCGGGGTTGGTCTGATAGGGGAGTTCGGTGACCACCAGGCACTGGCGGTTCTGGATCTCCTCGACCTCGACGACCGCGCGCATGGTGATCGAGCCACGCCCGGTGCGGTACGCCTCCTCGATGCCCTTGCGGCCGACGACGAGCGCGCCGGTCGGGAAGTCGGGGCCCTTGATGCGCTCGATCAGCGCGTCCAGGAGCTCCTCCTGCGAGGCCTCCGGGTTCTCCAGGCACCACTGGGCGCCCGCCGCGACCTCACGGAGGTTGTGCGGCGGGATGTTGGTGGCCATGCCGACCGCGATGCCCGCCGAGCCGTTGATCAGCAGGTTGGGGAAGCGGGCCGGCAGGACGGTCGGCTCCTGGGAGCGGCCGTCGTAGTTGTCCGTGAAGTCGACGGTCTCCTCGTCGATGTCACGGACCATCTCCATCGACAGCGGCGCCATCTTGCACTCGGTGTAGCGCATGGCTGCCGCCGGGTCGTTGCCCGGAGAGCCGAAGTTGCCGTTGGAGTCCACCAGCGGCATCCGCATCGACCACGGCTGCGCGAGGCGGACCAGCGCGTCGTAGATCGAGGAGTCGCCGTGCGGGTGGTAGTTGCCCATGACGTCGCCGACGACACGGGCGCACTTGTAGAAGCCCTTCTCGGGCCGGTAGCCGCCGTCGTACATCGCGTACAGGACGCGGCGGTGGACGGGCTTGAGACCGTCACGGACGTCGGGCAGCGCTCGCGACACGATGACGGACATCGCGTAGTCGAGGTAGGAGCGCTGCATCTCCGTCTCGAGCCCGACGGGCTCGACGCGCTGGGCGATGACGCCCTCTTCAGGCGTACTGGAAGCGTTCTCGTCGGTCATTGCTGGTGGGGATCCTTCCTGGTGCGGTCAGCTGAGACCGACTCAGATGTCGAGGAAGCGGACGTCCTTGGCGTTGCGCTGGATGAACTGGCGGCGCGCCTCGACGTCCTCGCCCATCAGGACCGAGAACAGGTCGTCGGCCTGCGCGGCGTCGTCCAGGGTGACCTGGCCGAGGACACGGTGCTCCTGGTCCATCGTGGTGACGCGCAGCTCCTCGGCGTTCATCTCGCCGAGGCCCTTGAAGCGCTGGATCGAGTCTTCCTTGATCCGCTTGCCGCTCTGCCGGCCCAGCTCGATCAGCGCGTCGCGCTCACGGTCCGAGTACGCGTACTCGAAGTCGTCACGGCCCCACTTGATCTTGTACAGCGGGGGACGCGACAGGAACACGTGCCCGGCCTCGACCAGCGGCCGCATGAAGCGGAACAGGAAGGTCAGCAGCAGGGTGCTGATGTGCTGTCCGTCGACGTCGGCGTCCGCCATCAGGATGATCTTGTGATAGCGCAGCCTGGCGATGTCGAAGTCCTCGTGGACCCCGGTGCCGAAGGCGGAGATCAGTGCCTGGATCTCCTGGTTCTGCAGGATCTTGTCGATCCTGGCCTTCTCGACGTTGAGGATCTTGCCTCGGATCGGGAGGATCGCCTGGTACTGCGGGTTCCGGCCGGACTTGGCCGAGCCGCCGGCGGAGTCACCCTCGACGATGAAGATCTCGCACTTGGTGGGGTCGTTGGACTGGCAGTCGGACAGCTTGCCCGGCAGGGACGCGGTCTCGAGGAGGCCCTTGCGACGGGTGAGGTCGCGGGCCTTGCGGGCGGCCACGCGCGCGGTGGCGGCCTGGATGCCCTTGCGGATGATGTCCGCGGCCTCGTTCGGGTTGCGGTCCAGCCAGTCGTTGAGGTGCTCGTAGACCGCCTTCTGCACGAAGGTCTTCGCCTCGGTGTTGCCGAGCTTGGTCTTGGTCTGGCCCTCGAACTGCGGCTCGGCCAGCTTCACCGAGATGATCGCGGTCAGACCCTCGCGGATGTCGTCGCCCGTGAGGTTGTCGTCCTTCTCGCGGAGCAGCTTCTTGTCGCGCGCGTACTTGTTGATCAGCGACGTCAGCGCGGCCCGGAAGCCCTCTTCGTGCGTACCGCCCTCGTGCGTGTGGATGATGTTGGCGAAGGAGTACACACCCTCGCTGTAACCGCTGTTCCACTGCATGGCGACCTCGAGGGACAGGCTCTTGTCCTTGTCCTCGGCCTCCAGGTCGATGATCGTCGGATGCACCACCTCTCCCTTGCGGGAGTTGAGGTACTTCACGTAGTCGACGATGCCGCCCTCGTAGTGGTACGTGACGGACTTGACCTCGTCCTTCTCGTCCGCACCCGCCTCGTCGGCACCGACCGTGGCCTTCGCCACCTCGCGCTCGTCAGTGAGTTTGATCGTCAAACCCTTGTTGAGGAACGCCATCTCCTGGAAGCGCCGCGAGAGCGTCTCGAAGGAGTACTCGGTGGTCTCGAAGACGTCCGGGTCGGCCCAGAAGGTGACCGACGTACCGGTCTCGTCCGTGGCCTCGTGCTGCGCGAGCGGGGCGGTGGGGACGCCCAGCTTGTAGTCCTGCGTCCAGCGGTGGCCGTCGGTCTTGACCTCGACGGCGACCTTGCTGGACAGCGCGTTCACCACGGAGACGCCCACGCCGTGCAGACCACCGGAGACCGCGTAGCCGCCGCCACCGAACTTGCCGCCCGCGTGCAGCACCGTCAGCACGACCTCGACGGCGGGCTTGCCCTCGGACGGGACGATGCCCACCGGGATGCCACGGCCGTTGTCGACGACGCGCACACCACCGTCGGCCAGGATCGTCACGTCGATGGTGTCCGCGTGCCCGGCCAGCGCCTCGTCGACGGAGTTGTCGACGACTTCCTGCACGAGGTGGTGCAGACCTCGCTCACCGGTCGAACCGATGTACATACCGGGTCGCTTGCGGACCGCGTCCAGACCCTCGAGGACGGTGATGGCGCTGGCGTCGTACGAGGCGGTGACCTCACCGTTCGACGAGGTCACCGCGCCGTTCTCGTCGGCGTCGCTGGACGGGATGTTCTCGTTGGGGTTGCCGGAATCGGCCACGAAGCGCCCTTTCTGGCACAGCACCAGCCAGGCTCGTCGGCGGGTTGCCGGAGCGGCTGCGGCATGTTGCGTTGGTAAGCCTTGATCAGCGTTGCTCAGCTTTTCCCGGGCGGTCCCCATCAGTGGGGCGGGATTAGCTCCCAGTCTACCGGTAGCACCGACAGTGATGGGGGTTTGCCGGTACCTGAGTCCTCATGTGCCGCCCTCAACCGGCGTCTTCCGGGTCCCCATATACGGAGCGGGGCTCCAAGAGGCTCACAGCGGCACTCAGCGCTTCCGGCTGTCAACCCTTGGCTACTTGGGAGTCAGATCGCGATTCGCAACCGTGTGCCGTTGCGCGAGCCGGCCGTCACGCACCCACATATGTGATGTCAGTCACCCATAGGTGTCGCCGGGTCCCTTGCTGCCCGGAGCGCGCAGCGGACCGTAGTTCCGGGCGGGCCCGCCGGGCCCGAGCACCTTGATCACCTTCACCGTGCCGTGCCCGAGATCCTCGTTCAGCCGGGCCACCAGGGTGGGCGCCAGCAGGCGCAGATTCGTCGCCCAGGCCGTCGAGTCGCAGCGCACGACCAGCACCTGCTCGTCCTCGTCGTACCGCTCCGGCACACAGTGCTTGGCCACGTCCTCGCCGACGATCTGCGGCCAGCGGCCCATCACCCCGCCCACCGCGGCCGGGGCCTCCCAGCCGCGCTCGGTGATCAGCCGGTTGATCGCCGCACCGAACGCCATGGGGTCGCGACCGTCGGCGCGCGCGCCGGAGCGCAGGCCCCCGCGCCGCGCCTGCTTCTTCTGCCGCGCCGCGTCCCCACGCGCGCGTGCCTGTTCCTTCGCCGCCCTGAGCGCCACGCGCGCGAGGTCGACACCGGACGGCTCGGCGGCCTTCTCGGGGACGACAGGCTCTTCGTCGGTCATACGCGCTCCACCGCCCCGTCCGCCACGGAGAACCGCGTCCCCGCCAGCACATGCGGTACGTCGTCGTCGACCGCGGCCGTCACCAGCACCTGCTCCCCGGGCGCGACCAGCTCCGCCAGCCGCTCCCGCCGCCGGGTGTCCAGCTCGGCGAACACGTCGTCGAGCACCAGCACCGGCTCATTGCCCTCGGCCCGCAACAGGTCGTACGACGCCAGCCGCAGCGCCAGCGCATAGGACCAGGACTCCCCGTGCGAGGCGTACCCCTTGGCCGGCAACTGCCCGAGCTTGAGCACCAGATCGTCCCGATGGGGTCCTACGAGGGTGATGCCCCGCTCGATCTCCTGCTTGCGCGCCTCCGCGAGCGCCCCCATGAGCTGCTCGTAGAGATCCTCACGCGTGTGTGCCTCACCGGGCGCGGACGGCTTGTACTCCAGCGCGATCGGGCCGCCGCCGGGCGCCAGTTGCTCGTACGCCTTGTCGGTGAGCGGCTGGACGGCCGCGATCAGGTCCAGGCGCTGGGCGAGCAACTCGGCGCCCACGCGCGCGAGATGCTGGTCCCAGACGTCCAGCGTCGACAGGTCCATGGAGCGGCCGCCGTGCCGTCGGGCCAGGGCCGCGCTCTTGAGGAGCGTGTTGCGCTGCTTGAGAACACGCTCGTAGTCGGAGCGGACGCCGGCCATGCGCGGGGAGCGGGCGGTGATCAGCTCGTCGAGGAAACGGCGGCGCTCGCCGGGGTCGCCCTTGACCAGGGCGAGGTCCTCGGGCGCGAACAGCACGGTCCGCACGATGCCGAGCACGTCACGCGGCCTGACCTGCGAAGAGCGGTTGATACGGGCGCGGTTGGCGCGGCCAGGGTTCAGCTCCAGCTCGATCAGCTGCTGCCGCTCGCCCTGTCTGACCTGCGCCCGGATGACCGCGCGTTCGGCGCCCATGCGCACCAGGGGGGCGTCGGAGGAGACGCGGTGGCTGCCGAGGGTGGCGAGATAGCCGACGGCCTCGACGAGGTTCGTCTTGCCCTGCCCGTTGGGGCCCACGAAGGCGGTGACGCCGGGGTCGAGCGGGACCTCGACCCCGGCGTACGAGCGGAAGTCGGCCAGCGACAGATGCGTGACGTGCATGGTCGTTCGCCGACCTCCCCCGGGTTGTGGACTGCCGGGCAGCCCTGTGGATTACTTCGTCTCGACCGCGTGGCCGCCGAACTGGTTGCGCAGCGCCGCGATCATCTTCATCTGGGGCGAGTCGTCCTGGCGGGAGGCGAACCGCGCGAACAGCGACGCGGTGATCGTCGGCAACGGCACCGCGTTGTCGATGGCGGCCTCCACGGTCCAGCGGCCCTCGCCGGAGTCCTGTGCGTAGCCCTTGAGCTTGTCGAGGTGCTCGTCGCCGTCGAGCGCGTTCACCGCGAGGTCAAGCAGCCAGGACCGGATCACCGTGCCCTCCTGCCAGGAGCGGAAGACCTCGCGCACGTCCGTGACGGAGTCGACCTTCTCCAGCAGCTCCCAGCCCTCGGCGTAGGCCTGCATCATCGCGTACTCGATGCCGTTGTGGACCATCTTGGCGAAGTGCCCGGCGCCGACCTTGCCGGCGTGCACGGAGCCGAACTCGCCCTCGGGCTTGAGGGCGTCGAAGACCGGCTGCACCTTGGCGACGTTCTCCGCGTCGCCGCCGTACATCAGCGCATAGCCGTTCTCCAGGCCCCAGACGCCCCCGGAGACGCCGCAGTCGACGAATCCGATGCCCTTGGCGGCCAGTTCCTCGGCGTGCTTCTCGTCGTCCGTCCAGCGGGAGTTGCCGCCGTCCACGACGACATCGCCCGGCTCCAGGAGCTCGGCCAGTTCGTCGACGGTCGACTGGGTGGGGGCACCGGCCGGGACCATCACCCAGACCACGCGCGGGCCTTGGAGTTTGCCCACAAGCTCTTCCAGGCTGTGGACATCGGCGAGGTCCGGGTTGCGGTCGAATCCGACGACGGTGTGGCCTGCGCGGCGGATCCGCTCGCGCATGTTGCCGCCCATCTTGCCGAGGCCGACGAGACCGAGCTCCATCAGTTGTTCCTTAGGTTGCCGAGTGTCGTGTGGGGCGCTTGTTCGCACCCACGTCCGAGCCTAAACCCGGACGCTCACGCACACCTGTGGGCATACGCGCTCAAACGTACGCCCCGACCTGCGGGTTTCCGAAGGCTTGATCAGCCGCTCAGCCGCACCGGCATGATCAGGTACTTGTAGGCCTCGTCCGCCTCGGCGTCCAGCGCCGGCTTGCCGCTGAGCAGCGCGGGCTTGGTGGACGTCGTGAACGACAGCTGGGCGACCGGGGAGTCGATGGCGCTGAGGCCGTCCAGCAGGAACGTCGGGTTGAAGGCGATCGACACGTCGTCGCCCTCCAGCTGGGCGTCGACCCTTTCCACAGCCTGTGCGTCGTCGCTGGAGCCGGCCTCCAGGATCAGCACGCCCTGCTCGAAGCTGAGCCGCACCGGGGTGTTGCGCTCGGCGACCAGGGCCACGCGCTTGACGGCCTCCACGAAGGGGGCGGTCTCGATCACGGCGATGGAGTTGAACTCCGTCGGGAACAGCGAGCGGTACTTCGGGAGGTCGCCCTCCAGGAGCCGGGTCGTCGTACGGCGGCCCGCGCCCTCGAAGCCGATGAGGCCCTCGCCCGCGCCGGAGCCGGACAGCGCCAGGATCACGCTGTCGCCGCTCGTGAGGGCCTTGGCGGTGTCCAGGAGCGTCTTGGCGGGCACCAGGGCGACCGCGGACGCCTCAGGGTTCTCCGGTTTCCACAGGAACTCGCGGACCGCGAAGCGGTAGCGGTCGGTGGAGGCCAGCGTGACCGTGTCGCCCTCGATCTCGATGCGCACACCGGTGAGCACGGGCAGCGTGTCGTCGCGTCCGGCGGCGATGGCCACCTGGGCGGCGGCGGCCGCGAAGACCTCGCCGGGGACCGTGCCCGTCGCGTTCGGCATCTGCGGCAGCGCCGGGTACTCCTCCACAGGCAGGGTGTGGAGGGTGAAGCGGGAGGAGCCGCAGACCACCGTCGCCCGTACACCGTCTGTGGAAATCTCCACCGGGCGGTTGGGCAGCGCGCGGCAGATGTCCGCGAGCAGGCGGCCGGAGACCAGGACCGTGCCCTCTTCCTCGACCTCGGTCTCCACCGACACGCGTGCGGAGACCTCGTAGTCGAAGCTGGACAGGCTCAGCTGGCCGTCCTCGGCCTTCAGCAGAAGGCCGGCGAGGACAGGCGCCGGCGGACGGGCCGGGAGGCTGCGTGCCGCCCAGGCAACTGCCTCCGCGAGTACGTCGCGTTCCACCCGGATCTTCACTGTTGCCGCCTCCTGCTGTTGCCGGCGCTTCTCGGCCTGCCTGGCTTCGTCGTCTGTCTCGGTGTTGTCAGCCCCTGTGAAGGGAAGGACACCGGGGAACAGTCTGACGCACCCCACTGACAGTAGGTGCCTCTCGGGGTCAAGTCGTGACGAGGGGCAGTCGGGAGCGAGACAGCGAGTTGTGCACAGGACCCACTTCGAAACGGTTTCCCAGCTCTCTCTAGTTGCTAGTAGTAGTAGGGCCTGTGGAAACCGTGGATAACCTCGTTTTCCCAGCTCAGAGCGGGAATTTTGTCCACTGGCCCTGTGGGCGGAGGCGGTGGACAACCGGGCGCTTCTGTGGAGAACGGAAAGTTCTGCACACTCCGTGCACAGCCGAGGGGCACTTCTCCCCAGCGCCGTCCCCAGCTTTACCCACGTTTCCCACAGCCCAACCCGGCACCTTCGTGTGACGCCTTTCACTCGACCCGGTGATCAGGCGCGTCGCGTTGCCGAACAGTGGACAGAGATGTGGAGAAGCTGGTGATCGCTGGGGACAACCGGCCCTGGCCTGTGGGTTGTCGGTGGACAACTTCGTGCACAGCTTGTGGATCATTCGGCTGTCCACAGTCTGTGGAGATCCTTCGTCCACTAATCCACAGGCACCTGACCTGGCCTGACGGTCTTTCGGCAGCGGCGCCTGTGGACACGATCTGGACAACTCCTGGGTCCCCAGGGTGTGGACGGCAGAAAGTCACCGAATCTGTGGAGAGAGGCCGTAACGCGGCCCGTATTCGAACAGCGGGTTGCCCAGCAGGTTGCCGCGACACGAAGAAGGGCGCCCCGGGAACTCGTCCCGGGGCGCCCTCAGCGAGCCGTCGGCGCGGCTGTCAGCCGTTCTTGATGCGGTTCGTCAGCTCGGTCACCTGGTTGTAGATGGAGCGCCGCTCGGCCATCAGATTGCGGATCTTGCGGTCCGCGTGCATGACGGTGGTGTGGTCGCGGCCGCCGAACAGCGCGCCGATCTTCGGCAGTGACAGGTCGGTCAGCTCACGGCACAGGTACATGGCGATCTGCCGTGCCGTCACCAGGGCGCGGCCGCGCGAGGTGCCGCACAGGTCCTCGACGGTGAGCCCGAAGTAGTCGGCGGTCGCGCTCATGATGGCCGTCGAGGTGATCTCGGGGGCCGAGTCCTCGCCGCCGGGGATCAGGTCCTTGAGGACGATCTCCGTCAGGCCCAGGTCCACCGGCTGCCGGTTGAGCGACGCGAACGCCGTCACCCGGATCAGCGCGCCCTCCAGCTCGCGGATGTTGCGCGAGATGCGGGACGCGATGAACTCCAGGACCTCCGGCGGGGCATTGAGCTGCTCCTGCACCGCCTTCTTACGGAGGATCGCGATACGCGTCTCCAGCTCCGGCGGCTGGACGTCGGTGATGAGTCCCCACTCGAAACGGTTCCGCAGCCGGTCCTCCAGCGTCACCAGCTGCTTGGGCGGCCGGTCGCTGGAGAGCACGATCTGCTTGTTCGCGTTGTGGAGCGTGTTGAAGGTGTGGAAGAACTCCTCCTGCGTCGACTCCTTGTCCGCGAGGAACTGGATGTCGTCGACAAGAAGGATGTCCATCTCGCGGTACCGCTTGCGGAAGCTGTCGCCCTTGCCGTCGCGGATGGAGTTGATGAACTCGTTGGTGAACTCCTCCGAGCTCACGTACCGCACGCGCGTGCCCGGGTAGAGGCTCCGCGCGTAGTGTCCGATCGCGTGCAGCAGGTGCGTCTTGCCGAGCCCCGACTCCCCATAGATGAACAGGGGGTTGTACGCCTTCGCCGGCGCCTCGGCGACGGCCACCGCGGCCGCGTGCGCGAAGCGGTTGGAGGCGCCGATGACGAACGTGTCGAAGAGGTACTTCGGATTCAGGCGCGCGGTCGGCTCGCCGGGGCGGGTCGCCGGCGCGGGCTGCGCGGCCAGCGGACCCGGGGCGCCGGAGTTCATGGAACCGCCGCGGTGGCCGTGCCCGGAGTTCGACGGCGGCTCGGACCGGTCCCGGCGGCCGTCGCGCTGGTCGTAGTCGGACCGGGGCGCGTCGTAGTCGGGGCGCGGCTGGTCGTACTCGGAGCGCTGACCGTCGTAGGGCGGACGCTCCATCGACTGCGGGCGGTAGTCCTGGGAGGGCGGCGCGTAGGAGTCCTGCGGGTTGTACGGCTCCTGCTGCTGGCCGTAGTTGTCCTGGGACGGCGAGGCATAGGGGTCGCGCTCGGGGAAGCCGAGTCGCGGCTGCTGCCAGCTGTACTCGTCCTGGGACGGGCGCGGCCAGCCGCCGGGCTCGGGGCGCTGGTACTCGGAGGGGTAGGCGGGGCGCGCGGTGGGCAGCTGGTCGCTCGGGGCGCCGGGCAGCTGGTCGGGCCGGTTCGAGCGGCGGTCGTCGGCGCGGTGGCGGCCGTAGCCCTCGTACTGGCCGGAGGAGAGCTCGGGCTCCTCGTAGCGCTGCTGGGGGCGGGGCGGTGGGGCCGGCGGGCCGGGAGGCTCGCCCGCGGAGTCGTCGACGGTGATCGCGATCCGGATCGGGCGGCCGCACTCGCGGGTCAGGGATTCGGCGACGATGGGTGCGAGGCGTCCTTCGAGGACCCCCTTCGCAAACTCGTTCGGTACGGCGAGCAGGGCGGTGTCGGCCACCAGCGCGAGGGGCTGGCAGCGCCGGATCCAGTGCTCGTCCTTTGCCTCGACCCCCTGCGCACGGCCCTCACCGAGGAGCTGCTCCAGTACTCGTGGCCACACTGCGGCAAGATCGGCAGGCACGTCAGCCACAGGGCACGCTCTCTCGTGGGTCCCACGAACGTGTGGTTGCGGGACGGATCGGGTGGTAAATGGGGTGGCGGTGGGGACAAGGGAACGAATCGGAGTCCAGCCACGGTAGTCAGGGCGACGGGTGCGGTTCAAGTTGTTGTCCCCAGGCTGTGGATAGTGTCTCCTGAGGCCCCCTGGTTTGACCGGATGGCTCAGCCGCGCGTACCGTAACCAGGTCGAGTTGTCGATGGCTGCTGCCGCCTGCCTCCGATGGGCACAGATCGCTGAAGGTGATCGGGAAGCGGTGCAATCGGGCGTGACGCGAGCTTCTCGTGGGCGCACGGTGACAGCCAGGACGGCACCCGCCAACACCGATTGATTTCTGGAGCCCCCGAGTGAGCAAGCGCACCTTCCAGCCGAACAACCGTCGCCGCGCCAAGACCCACGGCTTCCGCCTGCGGATGCGTACCCGTGCCGGCCGCGCGATTCTCGCGAACCGTCGTGGCAAGGGTCGCGCCAGCCTGTCCGCCTGATCCCGGTCAGGTCATGCCGTCGTGCTGCCCACCGAGAACCGGCTGAGGCGGCGCGAGGACTTCGCGACCGCGGTACGACGAGGGCGCCGGGCCGGACGTCCGTCCCTAGTCGTCCATCTTCGTAGCGGTGCAACGGACCCGCACGCGCCAGGGGAGAGCGCTCCCCCGACGCGTGCGGGTTTCGTCGTGAGCAAGGCCGTGGGCGGTGCGGTGGTGCGCAACAAGGTGAAGCGCAGGCTGCGTCACCTGATGCGCGATCGAGTCGCCCTGCTGCCCCCCGGTAGCCTGGTAGTCGTACGAGCGCTGCCCGGTGCGGGTGACGCCGACCATGCACAGCTGGCCCGAGACCTGGATGCCGCCCTGGAGCGGCTGCTGGGAGGGGGCGCGCGATGAAGTACCCACTGCTTGCACTGATCAAGCTGTACCAGTGGACGATCAGTCCACTGCTCGGCCCCGTGTGCAAGTACTACCCGTCGTGCTCCCACTACGGCTACACGGCCATCGACCGGCACGGTGCGATCAAGGGCACGGCACTCACCGCCTGGCGCATCCTGCGGTGCAATCCGTGGTCGCTGGGCGGTGTGGACCATGTGCCGCCCCGCAAGCGTCCGCGGTGGCACGAAATGCTGCGCGGCGCCCGGCGTGCACGCAAGGGCGGGACCTCCGCCGCCGAACAGGCCATCGAGGGACAGACTCCTTCGAGCCCGGCCGCCGAGACCCCGTCCCATGTCCAAGGAGCATGATTAGTGGACACGATTGCCAGTCTTTTCAGCTTCATCACGACACCCGTTTCCTGGGTCATCGTCCAGTTCCACTCCGTCTACGGGAAGATCTTCGGTCCCGATACGGGCTGGGCCTGGGGCCTGTCGATCGTGTCTCTCGTGATCCTGATCCGCATCTGCCTGATCCCGCTCTTCGTGAAGCAGATCAAGGCGACCCGGGCCATGCAGACGCTGCAGCCCGAGATGAAGAAGATCCAGGAGCGCTACAAGAACGACAAGCAGCGCCAGTCCGAAGAGATGATGAAGCTGTACAAGGAGACGGGCACCAATCCGCTCTCCTCGTGCCTTCCGATCCTGGCGCAGTCCCCGTTCTTCTTCGCGCTGTACCACGTGCTCAACGGCATCGCGACGGGCAAGACGATCGGCGTCATCAACGACCCGCTGCTCGCCAGCGCGCGTAAGGCGCACATCTTCGGTGCCCCGCTGGCGGCGAAGTTCACCGACAGCGCCGACAAGGTCGGCCAGCTCGGTGCCACGCTGACCGATGTCCGCGTCGTCACCGCGATCATGATCGTGATGATGTCGGCGTCGCAGTTCTACACGCAGCGCCAGCTGATGACGAAGAACGTCGACACCACGGTGAAGACGCCGTTCATGCAGCAGCAGAAGATGCTGATGTACGTCTTCCCCGTCATGTTCGCCATCTTCGGCATCAACTTCCCCGTCGGTGTCCTCGTCTACTGGCTGACCACCAACGTGTGGACCATGGGCCAGCAGATGTACGTCATCCGCAACAACCCGACGCCGGGTTCCAAGGCCCAGGCCGCCTACCTGGAGCGCCTGACCAAGCACGTCACGCACCACGGCAAGACCCGCAGGCGGAGCGAGAAGGTCATCGTTAAGGCGATCGTCGCCAAGGGCCGGGACCGTAACGAGTTCGAGCGCAAGTTCATCAACGCGCTGAACAAGGCGGGTCTCGCGGCCCAGGCGGACGGCACCGTGGCGAAGGGCGAGGCCGAGGCCACCACGCTGACCGAGGACGGCACGCCCACCACCGGCGGTGCTCCCAAGCGCCAGCAGCCCAAGCGCCAGTCGAAGGCGCAGCGCCAGGGCGGCCCGAGGACGGGCGAGTCCACCGCTTCCGCCTCCTCGACGCCGTCGACGTCGCTGGAGAAGTCCGACGAGCCACAGGACGCCAAGCCCACTGCCAAGCCTGCCGACAAGCCCGCTCCGAAGTCCGGCGCGAGTGGTCGCAGCAAGGCCCAGTCCGGGCAGCGCAAGGGCGGTCCGCAGCGCCCCAAGTCCCCCTCCAAGAAGTAAGAAGGAGCCCATCCCGTGACGGAAGGCACCACCTCCGCTGCCGCAGAGGGTGTAGACACCCTGTCCCGCCTGGAGCAGGAGGGTGAGATCGCGGCGGACTACCTCGAGGGTCTGCTGGACATCGCCGACCTCGACGGCGACATCGACATGGACGTCGAGGCCGACCGCGCCGCTGTCTCGATCATCAGCGACTCGGGTGGCCGTGACCTGAACAAGCTGGTCGGCCGTGACGGTGAGGTGCTGGAGGCGCTCCAGGAGCTCACGCGCCTCGCCGTGCACCGGGAGACCGGGGACCGCAGCCGGCTGATGCTGGACGTCGCCGGCTACCGGGCCAAGAAGCGTGCCGAGCTCTCCGAGCTGGGCGCCAAGGCGGCCTCCGACGTGAAGAACACCGGCGAGCCGGTGAAGCTCGACCCGATGACACCGTTCGAGCGCAAGGTCGTGCACGACGCGGTCAAGGCCGCGGGCCTGCGCAGCGAGTCCGAGGGCGAGGAGCCCCAGCGCTTCGTCGTCGTTCTTCCCGCCTGATCGGTCCTACGTTCCTCCGGCCCCGTCTGTAGCGCAGACGGGGCCGAAGTTTGTCAGCCTGATAGCTCTGGTGGTCGGCGCTCGGTGCGCCGATGCGGTACGGAAGGACGGTCCCCGTGACGGAGGCAGCGGAACTCCCCCCTGCGCCCGAGCAGGCGCGTGAGGTGTTCGGCGATCGGTTCTCGGATGCGGTCCGGTACGCGGAGCTGCTAGCCGAGGCGGGCGTGCAGCGCGGTCTGATCGGTCCGCGTGAGGTGCCCCGGCTGTGGGAGCGGCACCTGTTGAACTGTGCTGTGCTCTCGGAGGTGGTACCCGAGGGCGTGACGGTGTGCGACGTCGGCTCCGGGGCCGGCCTGCCGGGCATTCCCCTGGCGCTGGTCCGGGAGGACCTGAAGATCACCCTCCTTGAACCCCTGCTGCGCCGCACGAACTTCCTCACCGAGGTCGTCGAACTGCTGGGCCTGGACCATGTGACGGTCATGCGAGGCCGGGCCGAGGAGGTCATGGGCAAGCTGCCGCCCGTGCACGTGGTGACGGCTCGCGCCGTCGCACCGCTGGATCGGCTGGCCGGCTGGGGCATCCCGCTCCTTCGTCCGTACGGCGAGATGCTCGCCCTCAAGGGCGACACCGCCGAGGAGGAGCTGAAGGCGGCCGCCACGGCGCTGAGCAAGCTCGGTGCGGTGGAGACGTCGATCCTCCATGTGGGCGACGGAGTTGTGGATCCGCTGTCCACGGTGGTGCGGGTCGAGGTCGGGGAGAGCCCCGGTGGTGTGCGCTTCGCCGCCAAGAAGGCGAAGGCCGCCCGGACCGGACGGGTACGTCGCCGTCGCTGATCCGTCCTGACGACGAGACGTACTCCACACAAGCTGTCAAACCTACGCATGCCGGAGTGTCGCGACAGTTTGGGTCACCACTGCTGTGCATCGTGTTTCACGTGAAACGTCGCTCCTTGTTGCACGGCATCATCAGCCGGGGCCGCGCCGCGGAACCGCGCGACCGAAAACCCCTAGGTTCGCTGAGAGAAGACGCTTCGGATGACGCTCCGTCCCCCTTCAGGGGCACGGAGTTGTCCACAGAGGTGGATTTCTCCACAGAACACCAGGCCTCACTGGTTCACGACCCCGAAGACATGGGAGGCTCTGTTCATTGCGAGCCTGAAGTCGAGGAGAGTGAATCCTTGCGGTCCGACGCCAACATCGCGGGACCGATGACCGATCCGGTCCCCGGTCCCCGTACCGAGTCGATGGGGGAGGATGTTTCACGTGAAACACCGCCTCCGATGGACGACACTCCGATCGGTCGTGCTGCCCAACTGGCTGTAGAAGCTCTTGGCCGTGCCGGCGAGGGGCTGCCCCGTCCCGAGCAGACACGCGTCATGGTGGTCGCCAACCAGAAGGGTGGCGTGGGCAAGACGACGACGACCGTCAACCTTGCCGCTTCCCTTGCCCTGCACGGCGGCCGTGTCCTGGTGATCGACCTCGACCCTCAGGGCAACGCATCCACTGCGCTGGGGATCGACCATCACGCCGAAGTCCCGTCCATCTATGACGTCCTGGTCGAGAGCAGGCCACTGGCGGAAGTCGTTCAGCCTGTACCTGACGTCGAGGGTCTGTTCTGTGCCCCCGCCACGATCGATCTCGCCGGTGCGGAGATCGAGCTGGTGTCGCTGGTGGCACGGGAGAGCAGGCTGCAGCGGGCCATCCAGGCCTACGAGCAGCCACTCGACTACATCCTCATCGACTGCCCGCCCTCGCTCGGCCTGCTGACGGTTAACGCCCTGGTGGCCGGCGCGGAGGTCCTCATCCCGATCCAGTGCGAGTACTACGCGCTGGAGGGACTGGGCCAACTGCTGCGCAACGTCGACCTGGTGCGGGGGCACCTCAACCCCAACCTGCATGTATCGACGATCCTGCTCACCATGTACGACGGCCGGACCCGCCTCGCGTCCCAGGTCGCCGACGAGGTGCGCAGCCACTTCGGCGACGAGGTGTTGAGGACGAGCATTCCCCGCTCGGTCCGGATCTCCGAGGCACCGAGCTACGGGCAGACGGTGCTGACGTACGATCCAGGGTCCAGCGGTGCCCTGTCTTATCTTGAGGCGGCACGAGAACTCGCTCTGAAGGGTGTCGGCGTCAGCTACGACCCGACGCAGGCCCACATCGGCGCCCAGAGCAACCCGAGCATGGTGGAGGGCATTCAGTGAGTGAGCGACGGAGGGGTTTGGGCCGTGGTCTCGGCGCACTGATCCCCGCTGCCCCGACGGAGAAGACGCCGGCTCCCGCCGCGGTGGGAGGCAGCGGTTCCGCGTCGCCGACGTCGGTGCCGCTGCTGACGACCGACCGCGGTGTGGCCGCGGCGAAGGTGGCATCGCTGCCGCCTGTTTCACATGAAACCGAGGAGCCGTTCCTCAACGGCGTGGAGACGCCGGCACCTCCCATCGGTGCCTTCTTCGCGGAACTCCCCATCGACTTCATCACGCCGAACCCGCGTCAGCCGCGTGAGGTCTTCGACGAGGACGCGCTGCAGGAACTCGTCACCTCCATCAAGGAGGTCGGCCTCCTCCAGCCGGTCGTCGTACGGCAGACGGGCCCGACCCACTACGAGCTCATCATGGGTGAGCGGCGCTGGCGGGCCTGCCGTGAGGCGGGGCTTGAAGCGATCCCGGCGATCGTGCGGGCCACGGACGACGAGAAGCTCCTCCTGGACGCCCTCCTGGAGAACCTGCACCGCGCACAGCTGAACCCGCTGGAAGAGGCCGCCGCCTACGACCAGTTGCTGAAGGACTTCAACTGCACGCACGACCAGCTGGCGGACCGCATCGGTCGCTCCCGCCCGCAGGTCTCCAACACCCTGCGTCTACTGAAGTTGTCGCCGGCCGTTCAGCGCCGGGTCGCGGCAGGAGTCCTCTCGGCGGGCCACGCACGGGCGTTGCTCTCCGTGGACGACTCGGAGGAGCAGGACCGGCTGGCTCACCGCATCGTGGCCGAGGGGCTCTCGGTCCGGGCGGTCGAGGAGATCGTGACCCTGATGGGGTCGCGTCCGCAGACGGCTCAGCGCTCCAAGGGACCGCGGGCCGGTGCCCTGGTCTCCCCGGCGCTCACCGAGCTCGCGGGGCGTCTCTCGGACCGCTTCGAGACGCGGGTGAAGGTCGACCTGGGCCAGAAGAAGGGCAAGATCACTGTCGAGTTCGCTTCGATGGAAGACCTTGAGCGGATCCTCAGCTCCCTCGCCCCGGGCGAGGGACCGGTCCTGCAGAAGAGCCTTCTGGACGACGATTCAGAGGAGTCCGAGGACTGAGTTCCTCCGTGGCCGACCGGGTGGTTTCGCTCGATCGGCCACCGGAGCGGGCCGTGTCCGGTACCTACCGGACACGGC